>PNLC01000613.1 GCA_013822885.1 Bradyrhizobium sp. | reverse complement strand
GCCAAGAAGCAGGGCGCCGTACTGGCTTGGGGCAATTTCCTGACACTGACGCTGAACTTCATGATCGTCGCTTTCGTGCTGTTTGTGGTCATCCGCGCCATGAACCAGCTGAAGCGCAAGGACGAAGCGGCGCCCGCGCCGCCGAAGCCGAACCGCCAGGAAGAACTGTTGGCTGAAATCCGCGATCTCCTCAAGAAGGCTTGATGTGGCCGAGAAGAAAGAGCGCCCGATCAAGGTTGTCGCCGAAAACCGCAAGGCGCGGTTCAATTACGCGATCGAGGACACGGTCGAAACCGGCATTGCGCTGACCGGCACGGAAGTGAAGTCGATCCGCAACGGCAAGACCACGATTGCGGAGTCTTACGCGGATTCCAAGGACGGCGAAATCTGGCTGATCAACGCCAACATTCCCGAATACCTGCAGGCCAACCGCTTCAACCATGAGCCCAAGCGGCCGCGCAAACTGCTGCTGCACCGAAAGCAGATCAACAAGCTGATGGGTGCGGTCGATCGCGAAGGCATGACGCTGATCCCGCTCAAGCTCTATTTCAACGAGCGCGGCCGCGCCAAGCTGTTGCTGGCGATCGCCAAGGGCAAGAAGCTGCACGACAAGCGTGAGACCGAGAAGAAGCGCGACTGGGGCCGGGAAAAAGGCCGCCTGATGCGGGCGAGGGGATAGGGGCGAATAGGGAGTGGCGAATAGCGAGTGGTGAACGGAAATCGCGGAAACGCGGCCCTATTCGCTACTCGCCATTCGCTACTCGCCCCCGGAGGAAGACGATATGGCCCAATCCAATTTGCTCGACGTCGACTGGAGCAAGATCCCGGCGCCGACGGACGATGGCTCGGCGGCGCATCTGATCGGCATGACGATCCCGCCGATCAACCTGCTTGCTACCGACGACAATTCGGTAACGCTGTCGGGGCTGCCCGGCCGCACGGTGGTGTTCGCCTATCCCCGCACCGGCGAGCCCGGCAAGATCGCGCTCGTCGACGATTGGGACATGATCCCCGGTGCGCGCGGCTGTACGCCGCAAACCTGTTCGTTCCGCGACCTGTTCGCGGAGCTGAAAGCCGCCGGCGCCAAGCGTGTATTCGGCCTGTCGACGCAGGACAACGTCTACCAGACCGAGATGGCGTCACGTCTACATTTGCCGTTCCCGGTGCTGTCGGATGAGAAGCTGGCGCTGACCCGCGCGCTGAAGCTGCCGACGATGGAGGTAGCCGGCCTGACGCTGATCAAGCGGCTGGCGCTGATCATCGACGACGGGCACATTACCCACGTGTTCTATCCGGTGTTTCCGCCGGACCGGAACGCCGGCGATGTGCTGGCGTGGCTGAAGGCAAATCCCGTCTAACTCTTGGCCAGATCCGCGCGCACGGCCGCGAACACGTTGCGAAACATCTCCGGTGTCAGCACCCGCGTATTCGTGTTGTAGCGCGAGCAGTGATAGCTGTCGTACAGCCTGATGGCGCCGGCCTCGTGCACGGCGCCGTGTCCGAACGGCGCGGCGCCATTGCGAAGGCCCAGCGCCTTGAGGGTCGATTCATGCGCGATGCGCCCGAGTGCCACGATCGCGCGAAGTCTGGGCATGGTGGCAATCGTCGCGATCAGGAACTGCCGGCAAGTGTTGATCTCCGCTGGCAGCGGCTTGTTCTGCGGCGGCACGCAGCGCACCGCGTTGCTGATCCGGCAGTCGACGAGCTCCAGCCCGTCGTCAGGCCGCGCCTGATAGACGCCCCTGGCAAAGCCATACTCAAGCAAGGTTGCATACAGCAGGTCGCCGGCGTAGTCGCCGGTGAAGGGACGCCCGGTCCGGTTGGCGCCCTGCATGCCCGGCGCCAGCCCGACAATCAAAAGCTGCGCGTTGGCGTCGCCGAACGAATCGACCGGGGAATTGAACCAGTCCGGTTCGCGCTTGCGCGCGGCTTTGCGAAACTCCGCGAGGCGCGGGCAAAGCGGACAATTGCGATCGGGCTTGATGTGCGGGGAGGCGGCGACGCTAGCCATTTTGCCACAGCGCCTTCCGCGGTGGATACCGGTTCGCGTCAGGAAAGCGCGTCAAAACAAAAAAGCCCCGGTTCTGTTTAATCAGAACCGAGGCTCTAGCAGCGGGGCTGACTATTCTCAATCGTCGAAATCGTCGTCTGCGGCCCGTGTCGCCATGGTGGTTGCGCGCTGCAGGAATTGCGGCGCGTGATGACGGGGTTCGCGCGGGGCAGGGCGCTCGGAAGGGTCGCGGCCGAGCTTGGACTGCAGCTCGACCAGGTCGGTGAAGACGTCGGCCTGGCGTCGCAGTTCGTCGGCGATCATCGGCGGCTGGCTTGAGATCGTCGAAACCACGGTGACGCGGACGCCGCGACGCTGCACCGCTTCCACGAGCGAGCGGAAATCGCCGTCGCCCGAAAACAGCACGATCTGATCGACATGCTCGGCGAGCTCCATCGCATCGACTGCGAGTTCGATGTCCATATTGCCCTTCACCTTGCGGCGGCCGGAGGCGTCGATGAATTCCTTCGTCGCCTTGGTGACGACGGTGTAACCATTGTAGTCGAGCCAGTCGATCAGGGGGCGGATCGACGAGTATTCCTGATCCTCGATGATCGCCGTGTAATAGAACGCGCGCAGCAGCGTACCCCGGCTCTGGAATTCCTTGAGAAGGCGCTTGTAGTCTATGTCGAAACCGAGCGTCTTGGCGGTTGCATAGAGGTTGGCCCCATCGATGAAGAGCGCGATCTTGTTGGAAACGGGTGACATTAAAGCTTTCTCGCGTTGTTGTTTAAAGACTATAGCGCAGCGGCCAGCGGCCGCGCACTTTTCAGTCCTGCAGTCTAAAGTTCGGTGAATCGTGCCCCACGACAGTCACCACTGCAATTATGGT
>PNLC01000612.1 GCA_013822885.1 Bradyrhizobium sp. | reverse complement strand
TTTGTTGCGGCTTGAGGCCGTTGGCGGCGCTGAAATCCTCGATCGCCTGCTGGTGTTTCTTTTCGCCTTGATGGATCAGGCCGCGGCCGTACAGGGCCTGCACGTTGTAGGGATCCAGCGCGAGCGCGCGTTCGAACTCCGCAAGCGCCTCATCGGCCTTGCCGGATCTGGCGAGAGCCTGGCCGCGCGCGACGTAGCCCTGGGCTTCGCTGATGCCTTGCCCGCTGACGGTGACGGTCGGCTTCTGCTCGATCGGCGGTGGCCTGTCATTGCCGGGCCCCCATGACCCCAAATCGAACGAGCAGCCGGCGACGGGAAGGACGATCAAGAGCAAGCCGACGGGGACAGCAGCAAAGCGCCTGGCGCGGGAGTAGACAGTACAAACCGTAATGGCCATCTGGCGAATACCCGCGCGTCCGATGCCGCCATAGGTAGCTTGCTCGGCAAAAAAATGCATCGGGCAAAATAGCCGCAACAACGGTGCCGGTGAGCAGACGAGCGTTGCGCAACACGGGGACAGCCGCTCTGGACCAACAGCCGATGCCAAAACAAAAACGCGGGCCCAAGGCCCGCGCTTTCAAAATCAATCGTTCGAAGAACTCAGCGCGGTCCGCGCGGACCTGCGCCGGGGCCACCACGACCGCCAGCGCCACCACGGTCGCCACCGGGACCTGCGCCGAACACCGGCTTCGGCTTCATCGGCAGCAGGCCTTCGCGCTGCAGCTTCTTGCGGGCCAGCTTGCGCGCGCGGCGCACGGCTTCGGCCTTTTCACGGGCCTTCTTTTCGGAGGGCTTTTCGTAATGGCCGCGGAGCTTCATCTCGCGGAAGATTCCCTCGCGCTGCATCTTTTTCTTCAGCGCCTTGAGGGCTTGATCGACGTTGTTATCGCGGACGAGAACCTGCACGCGGCATCCTCTTTCAATTGATCGGATCGGATTCTGGTAAAGCGAAGGGCCGGCAAATGGCCTGGCCCTTAACCCTGAGCGCGGGCATTTAGCAGACAAAGCCCCGGATGTCCACCGGAGATGGTAGCTTTTGCTCCGGGAAAGCCAAAGAAAACCGCCTAAACTGGCGCGATTCGGGCTCCATGGTCCGAATGCGCGAACTAACGAGCCTATCACGGGAGCGTTCCTAGCGTTCCCGTGCGTTCCAGCGACTTAAAAACCGACAGGGAGGCGAGATAATGAATTCGAAGAAATATGCCGCCGAGGCGATCGGCACGTTCTGGCTTACTTTTGCGGGATGCGGCAGCGCGGTCATCGCTGCCGGGTTTCCGCAGGTCGGCATCGGGCTCGTAGGTGTTTCGCTGGCCTTCGGCCTGAGTGTCGTGACCATGGCCTACGCGATCGGCCATATCTCCGGCTGCCATCTCAATCCGGCGGTCACCGTCGGGCTTGCTGCGGGCGGGCGTTTTCCGACCGGCCAGATCCTGCCCTACATCGTTGCGCAGGTGATCGGCGCGATCGTGGCGGCGGCGGTGCTTTACATGATCGCAAGCGGTGCGCCCGGGTTCGACGTCAGCAAGGGTTTTGCGTCCAACGGCTTTGACGCGCATTCGCCCGGCAAGTACAGCCTGATCGCCTGCTTCATCACCGAAGTGGTGATGACCATGATGTTCCTGTTCATCATCATGGGCTCGACCCACGGCAAGGCGCCGGCCGGCTTCGCACCGCTGGCGATCGGCCTCGCGCTGGTGATGATCCACCTCGTCAGCATTCCCGTCACCAATACGTCGGTCAATCCGGCGCGCAGCACCGGGCCGGCACTGTTCGTCGGCGGCTGGGCGGTGGCGCAGCTCTGGCTGTTCTGGGTGGCGCCCCTGATCGGCGGCGCGATCGGTGGCGTCCTTTATCGCTGGCTCAGCGAGGAGCCGGCCGGCATCGTGGAAGGCACAAAGCGGGCGTGATCGAACGAGCGCGTCGTGTGCGCCGGCAGACGAGCTAGCTAGTTCTTGCCTGCCGGCGTCACTTCGGTGACATGGCCCATCTTGCGGCCCGGCCGTGGCGGACCCTTGCCGTAGAGATGCACGGTGGCGCCTGGAACGGTCAGCCATTGCTCGTAGGTCAGAATGTCGTCGCCGATCAGGTTGGTCATGGTGACCTGCCCATGACGGATCGGCTTGCCGAGCGGCCAGCCGGCAATGGCCCTGATGTGCTGCTCGAATTGCGAGATCGAGGCGCCGTCCAGCGTCCAGTGTCCGGAATTATGCACCCGCGGCGCGATCTCGTTGACCAGCACCTTCGGTCCGCCATCGCCCGCCACCACGAACATCTCGACTGCGAGCACGCCGACATAGTCAAGCGCGGTTGCGAGCTTCCCGGCGATCGCGCGCGCTTCTGCGGCCAGTGCATCCGATATCGCGGCCGGTGCACGCGAGATTTTCAGGATGTGATCGCGATGTTCGTTTTCGGTGACGTCGTAGCATTCGACCGCGCCGTCCGCCGAGCGCGCGGCGATCACGGAGACCTCGCGCTCGAACGGAATGAACGCTTCGAGGATGGCGGATTTGGTGCCGAGGTCTTCCCAGACCTGGTTGAGATCGTCGCCTTCGCGGATGATCGCCTGACCCTTGCCGTCATAGCCGAAGCGACGCGTCTTGATCACGGCGGGAAGGCCGATGCGCGCGACAGCCGCGCGCAGCGCTTCCACCGACGCCACGTCGGCGTAGTCGGCGGTCCCGATGTCGAGCCGCTTGACGAAATCCTTTTCGACCAGCCGGTCCTGGGTGGTTTCGAGAATCTTCTGCGCCGGCAGCACGGGGCGCCGCGCGGCGAGCACCATGGCGGTAGCGGCCGGCACATTCTCGAATTCATAGGTGATGACGTCGACGTCGTTGGCGAACAGCTCCAGCGCCTCGACGTCGGCATATTCGGCGCAGGTAGCGTTCAGCACCACGTCGAACGCGGGCGAGTCCGGATC
>PNLC01000611.1 GCA_013822885.1 Bradyrhizobium sp. | reverse complement strand
CCATGATCGGCGCTTCGCTGCTCTGGGTCGGCTGGTTCGGCTTCAACGCCGGATCGAACCTCGAAGCCTCCGGCGGCGCTGCGCTCGCCATGACCAACTCCTTCGTTGCAACCGCAGCGGCGGCGATGGCCTGGATGTTCGCGGAATGGATCGTCAAGGGCCACCCCTCGGTGCTCGGCGCATTGTCGGGCGCGGTGGCGGGCCTCGTGGCGGTTACACCCGCGGCCGGCTTCGCCGGTCCGATGGGAGCGATCGTGCTCGGTCTCGTGGTCGGCGTCGTCTGCCTGTTCTTCTGCACCGTCGTGAAGAACTCGTTCGGCTACGACGACTCGCTCGACGTCTTCGGCGTCCACTGCGTCGGCGGCATCGTCGGCGCGCTTGGCACCGGCATCCTGGTGAACCCCGCCCTCGGCGGTACCGGCGTCATGGATTACGTCGCCGGCAAGATCGCGGACTACGACTTCGTCGCTCAGATGACCGCTCAGCTCTGGGGCGTCGGCACCACGCTGCTGTGGTCGGGCATCGGGTCGGCGATCCTCTACAAGGTGGTCGACGTCATCGTCGGTCTCCGCGTCAACGTCGAGACCGAACGTGAGGGCCTCGACGTCACCGAGCACACGGAGCGCGCCTACAACATGTAGGTTCTCCCAGGGGTGCGGTCGCTTCGAGGCCGCATCCACAACTCCGGTTCGGGCACATACCCGGCAATGCCCTGACCGTTGAGGGGCTCCAGCGCAAGCTGGGGCCCCTTTCTTTTGGGCGAAAAGCCGTTGCCAAACCGGGCGCGATCCGTCGAAATGGCGGCAATAACACCCCAGGGAGAGACGCCATGAAACTCGAGGGCGGATGCTATTGCGGCAAGGTGCGGTATGAGGCCGAGGGCGAGCCGATGATGAAGGCGCAGTGCCACTGCCGGGAATGCCAGTACATCACCGGCGGCTCGACCAACATGTTCCTGGTGATGCCGATCGCGGGATTCAAATACACCGGCGAAGCCCCGAAGCAGTTCAAGCGCGCTGACCTCGAGCGCGCCGTGACGCGCGAATTCTGCGCCGAATGCGGCACGCACGTCGTGACCCGGCCGCTGGGTTTGCCCGGCGTCGTCATCAAGGTCGGCACCCTCGACGATCCCTCGCTGTTCGACGGCCCCAAGATTGCGATCTACACCGTCGACAAGCAGCCCTATCACCACGTACCCGAGGGCATGCCGGCGTTCGAGCGGCTGCCGCAGCGGTAATGTGGCGGGCGCTATTGCTCGTGTTCCGGCATAATCAGTTCGACCGTCGGGAAATGAGTTCGATAGCGCCTTGCATCGCGTGTCAGCAGGGGCATCTGTTCGACAGCGGCGTGGGCGCCAATGAAGAAGTCCGCCAGCACGCCAGTGCGAAGGCCTCCGGCGCCGCGGTACCGCAGGTAGGCCTTGCCCGCGAGAAAGAGCGCGGTACGCGGGATCGCCACCAGGTCGATGTCCAGATTGCGGAGCATCGCGTCCACACTTTCGACCGTGGCGAAGCGCGTCGATATCTCGGCATAGATGACGTCGTTGATGACAAGCGGCCCGGACGAGGCTGCCTGTTCAAGTTGTTCTTGGGACCAGTCCGCCCACGCCTCACCGTCGGTGACGACATCCAGAACGACATTCGAATCGACGAGCGTCATTCCGGTTCGCCACGCAGGAGAGCCATCAGTTCATCGGTCGTCATACCCGGCCCAGCCGACCCTCGCGCTTTGGCGAACCTGCTAGGCGGCCGTGGCCCATCGGCTTTCTCGATCATCACGCCGCCATCAGCGCTGCGGCGGAAATCCACCTGGCTGCCGGGTTGAATCCCCAAATAGTCGCGGACACGTTTCGGAATTGTCACCTGACCCTTGCTCGTGACTGTTGTTGCCATGGCTCATTCTCCAGCGGTAATACCGCTTCATAATATGGTAATACCGCGCAATTCGTCCAGACCAACCGATGGTTAATCGCGTCTTAACCTCGCCGTATCTATGGTGGTTTGATGAGTGTCCGGTCGCGGGTTAAGCCGTTGGACCGTTCTTGAAAGTACTGGCGTTTCAGACATGGCAATGACCGCCTCTTCCGGCGTGGCGCAGGGCGCCGGCAGCGCAACCCCTGCCGGTCAGGCCGAGCGCTCCCCCTTTTTGCGGACGACCGAACTGCTGGCGCCCTACCAGCCGGCCAAGCCGTTGATTACGCTGTCATTGGGCGAGCCGCAGCACCCGGTGCCGGACTTTGTCGGGCCCGTTCTGGCAAAGCACATCGCCGATTTCGGGCGCTATCCCCTGGCCAAGGGCATCGAGCCGTTCCGGCGGTCGGTCGCGAACTGGCTGTCGACCCGGTTCGACCTGCCGCGAGCTGTCGATCCCGAAAGCGAAGTTTTGGTCCTGAACGGCAGCCGTGAGGGGCTGTTTTTCGCGGCGATCACGGCCGCCCGTTATGTCGGACCGCGCCGGGGCAAGCCGGCGATCCTGATGCCCAACCCGTTCTATCCGGCCTATGGCGCCGGGGCCCGCGCGTCCGGCTGTGAATCGATCTACCTGCCGACTACGCTCGCCAACGGGTTCCTGCCGGATCTCGACGCGCTCGACGAGGCGACACTGGCGCGGACGGTAGCGATCTTCATCGCCTCCCCGGCCAATCCGCAAGGCGCGGTCGCCTCGCGCGAATACTTTACCCGTTTGAAAAAGCTTGCGGACCATTATGGCTTCATGATCCTGAGCGACGAGTGCTATTCGGAAATCTACACCAGGCAGGCGCCGGGCAGCGCGCTGGAATGTGCCGGCCCGGACTTCACCAATGTGGTCGCCTTCCAATCGCTGTCGAAGCGCTCCAACCTGCCGGGCATGCGCGTCGGCTTTGCCGCCGGCGACCGCAAGTTTCTCGCCGCCTTTCACGAGTTCCGCAACGTCGCCGCACCCC
>PNLC01000610.1 GCA_013822885.1 Bradyrhizobium sp. | reverse complement strand
ACGTCGTCATCGGCGCCAACTGCAAGCTTATCGCGCATGTGCACATCACCGCCCAGACCACGGTCGGCGACGGCTGCATCATCTATCCGTTCGTCTCGCTCGGCACGCCGCCGCAATCACTGAGCTACAAGGGCGAACTGACCCGGCTCGAGATCGGCGCGGGCTGCACCATCCGGGAGCAGTCGACGATGAATGCCGGAACGGTCGCGGGCGGCGGCGTGACGCGCGTCGGCGCGCGCGGTTACTTCATGAATTGCAGCCATGTCGGGCACGATTGCCAGGTCGGCAACGACGTGATCTTTGCGACCTCGGCGACGCTCGGCGGCCATTGCGAGATCGGCGACTTCGTCTTCATCGGCGGGCTGTCGGCCGTGCATCAGTTCACGCGGATCGGGCCGCAGGTGATGGTCGGCGGCGTCTGCGGCGTGCGCGGCGACGTCATTCCGTTCGGCCTCGTCAACGGCCAGTATGCGAGCCTCGAAGGCCTCAACATCATCGGCATGAAACGCCGCAAGTTCACCAAGGAGCGGCTGGCCAGGGTGCGCGCGTTCTACCAGAAGCTGTTTCACGGCCCCGGCGTCTTCGCCGAGCGGCTGGAGGCGGTGCAGCCGCTCGCCGGAGAAGATCCCGCGATTGCGGAGATCCTCGGCTTCATCGGCCATGGCAAGCACCGCGCGCTGTGCCTGCCGGCCGGCGACGGCGACAAGCTTTGATGACGGGGTCGCCGCAGCCATGACCTCAGCGGCTTCCGGGATTGCCTCGCCGGTCGGCGTCATCGCCGGCGGCGGCGCCATGCCGTTCGCGGTGGCGGACTCGCTCAGCCAGCGCGGCATCACACCGGTCCTGTTCGCGCTCAAGGGCGCCTGCGATCCGGTTCGGGTCGAGCGCTTCCGCCATCACTGGATTTCGGTCGGGCAACTCGGCCGCGCCAAAAAGCTGCTCCGCAGCGAGGGGTGCCGCGACGTGATCTTCATCGGCACGTTGCAGCGGCCGGCACTGTCGGAGGTCAGGCTGGACTGGGGAACGATCCGCGTCATCGGCCAGATCTGGACGGCATTTCGTGGCGGCGACGATCATCTGCTGTCGGGCATCGGCCGTCTCTTCGAACGCGATGGTTTCCGGATGGTCGGCATCCGCGATGCTGCGCCCGATATCCTGATGCCGGCGGGAACGATCGCCCGCGCCACGCCCGATCCAGCCGCCATCGCCGATATCGCCAGGGGGCGGGAGGTGCTCGGCGCGCTTGGTCCGTTCGACATCGGCCAGGCCGTTGTCGTCATCGACGGGCACGTGGTCGCGGTCGAGGATATCGAGGGCACCGACGGCTTGCTGGCGCGCGTCGCGCGGCTGCGCGAGGCGGGCCGCATTCGTGCCAGATCCGGCCGCGGCGTGCTGGTGAAGGCGCCGAAGAGCGGCCAGGATCTGCGGTTCGACCTCCCGACGGTAGGCCCGAAGACCATCGAGGGCGTGGCCAAAGCAGGGCTTGCCGGCATCGCCGTCATCGCGGGCAGCACGATTGCGGCGGAAACGCAGGCCATGATCGAGGCCGCCGA
The DNA here is from genome assembly GCA_013822885.1 of Bradyrhizobium sp. Classification (GTDB taxonomy): domain Bacteria; phylum Pseudomonadota; class Alphaproteobacteria; order Rhizobiales; family Xanthobacteraceae; genus Bradyrhizobium. The sequence continues at coordinate 1,375 of PNLC01000610.1, read as the reverse complement.
CAGGGCTGGCCTGTTTATCCAGGGACTATCGGCGTGACACCGCCGCGTACGACTGCCGAGCGAAAGATCTTTCTGATCGCAACGGAGGAATCCGGCGATCGCCTCGGCGCCAATTTGATGAAGGTGCTGCGACAACGCCTTGGCGACGCAGTTCATTTCGAAGGCGTCGGTGGCCGCGCGATGGCGCGCGAAGGCCTGATGTCGCTGTTTCCGATCGAAGAGCTCTCGATCATCGGGCTCGCGGCGGTGGTCAAGGAGTTGCCGAAGATCCTGGGGCTGATCAAGGAGACGGCCGCTGTGGTGACCGAAGTGTCGCCGGATATTCTGGTCATCATTGACAGTCCCGACTTTACCCATCGCGTTGCCCGGCGCGTGCGTGCAAAGGATCCCGCGATTCCGATCGTCAATTATGTGTCGCCGACGGTCTGGGCATGGCGACCCGGCCGCGCGCGGGCGATGCGCAAGTATGTCGATCACGTGCTGGCGCTGCTGCCGTTCGAGCCCGAGGCCTACCAGAGACTTCGCGGTCCGCCCTGCAGCTATGTCGGTCATCCCCTGACCGAGCAATTGCCGGCGCTTCGGCCGAACGCGCAAGAGGCTGCGCGGCGAGCAGGGCAGCCGCCGGTACTGCTGGTGCTGCCGGGAAGCCGGCGCGGCGAGATCCGCCATCACATGGAAGTGTTCGGCCAGGCGGTAGGGCGGTTGCAGCAGGAGGGCTTGGCGTTCGAACTGGTGCTGCCGACCATGCCGCATCTGCAGGAGGCGGTCGTCGAGGCGGTGAAAAGCTGGCCGATCCAGCCCCAGGTCGTGATCGGCGAGCAGGAGAAGCGCGCGGCGTTCCGCATCGCGCATGCGGCGCTTGCCAAATCTGGCACCGTGACGCTGGAGCTTGCACTCGCAGGCGTGCCGATGGTGACGGCCTACCGGACCGGTTCGGTGGAAGCCTGGATATTGCGGCGGGCCATCAAGGTGAACTCGGTGATACTGGCCAATCTCGTGATCGGCGAGAACGTCGTCCCCGAATTCCTGCAGGAGGACTGCACGCCGGAAAAACTCGCGCAGGCTCTTCGTGAGATCCTCGGCGACTCCGAGTTGCGTCGCACGCAGCTCGATGCGTTCGCGAAGATCGATCGGATCATGTCAACCGGCAATCAGCCGCCAAGCGTTCGTGCGGCCGATATCGTGCTGGACACGATGTGGCAGGGGCGGCGAACGTCGTAGGCTGCGCTAACCCACCCTACAAAATCAAAAGCCGGATGCGGCGGTCGCATCCGGCTTTCCAATCTCATTAGACTAGTTATGCGTGAGCGCTTACTTCCGCTTGTCCATCGCGACGTAGTCGCGGCGGGCGACGCCGGTGTACAGCTGGCGCGGA
>PNLC01000609.1 GCA_013822885.1 Bradyrhizobium sp. | reverse complement strand
ACCGATGAAGGCTTCTGCTTCCGTTCCTATCTCGGCACGGCAGCCGCGCAATATTACCGCCCGAGCCGCGCCGGCTACAAGGGCGGGCGGGCCTGCGAGGCGCCCGACTCGCTGGCCGTCTGGCAGCGCCAGAGCGCGCTCTGGTTCAATCCGGCCTGCCACCGCTCGCTGTACAGCTACCAGACACGGACCGCGCTGGCGCTCGCCGTGGCGTATCCGCATATCGCGGTCACCTACCTGCCGCTGGCCTGCACCGGCGCCACCATTGCCGACGGCCTGTTCGGCTCGCAGCGCGCCCGCGACTGCCTGCCGTCGAAATCGGGCGGTGCGTGCCTGGGCAAGGTCAACGGGCAGTTGGCCGAACTGCGCGACGCCGTCACCGCCGCCAAGCGCCGGCAACCCGATCGCAAACTCGACCTCGTGCTGCTGTCGGTCGGCGCCAACGACATCTATTTTTCCGGGCTCGTCGCCGACGTGATCGTAGACACCATGACCGAACGCGCGCTGTTCCGGCGCAGCGGCGTCATGGCGTCGGTGGACGACGCGCGCTCGGCGCTGACGCGCGACCTGCCGCAGGGATTTGCGAAACTGCGCGATGCGCTCAAGCCGCTGGTCGGCGGCGACCTGTCGCGCGTGGTGTATACCTCCTACGCCAATCCGACGCTGACACGTGGCGGCGCACCCTGCCCCGGCGGACGCGCCGGCTTCGATATCCATCCCTCCTTCAACGCGCAGCCGCAGCGGCTCGCAGCCGTATCGGGCTTCGTCGAAAACGAATTCCTGCCGCAGTTGAAAGCGCTGGCGCTGTGCGAGGGCGGCATCCTGTGCCGGGATCCGCGCGCCGATCGCATGACCTTCGTCGACAGCCATCAGACCCATTTCGCCAGCCACGGCTTCTGTGCGCGCGCCGAGAGCGATCCGGAATTCGACCGGCAATGCTTTTCGGCAATGGGCGACAGCTTCGACCCTGACATCGTCAACGCCGCCAGCCAGCCGATGCTGTGCGGCCGCAGCGCCGGCGAATACCGCGCCTACCTGCCCCGCGCGCGCTGGATTCGCGACGCCAATGACAGCTACTTCGCCGCCATGACCTATCCGCAAGGCCTGCCCTCGTCGCAGCAGCCGGCGGACATCCACGACGCGACCTGGGGAATTCTCTCTGCAGTGTATGGCGGCGCCGTGCATCCGAGCGCCGAAGGCCACGCCGCAATGGCGGATGCGGCGACGCCCGCCGCGGCGGCCGTGCTGCAACTCGATGCCGCGGTGCCTGAAGTCACCTCGCAGCCGGTGCCGCCGATACCGGATGCACCCGGCGTGTTGCGGCCGCCGGGCAGAACCGGACTGAACTAGCGCGCTGGTGCCGGTAGAGGCGCAGGTGCCGGCGCCGGAACGGCGGTCTTCTTTGCCGTGGCCGGGGCCTTTGCCGGAGCAGCCGGCGGCTTCAGCGCCGCGGCCTGCGCCGGCAGATACTTTGCAATGATGGCGGGATCGACTTGCGCCATCGCCGTATCAGGCAGACGGGTCCAGACCTCGTCCCTGCCCAGCAGCGTGATGCCGAGATAGCCGCGCATGGTAAGCGTCTGTCCGTCGGGGCTGAGCGTCATCTTGGCCTTGTAGATCTTGCCGTCGCGCGGATCGAGCACGTTGCCATTCTCGTACTTCAATCCATCGCGCTTCATGTCGCGGATAAAGGAAAGCCCGAGCCACGGCGCATCCTTTCGATCGTCGGTGCACTTCGAGCAGGTCGGATTGGGAGGATCACCGGGCTCGAGGAAAAGCTTGGCAAACGCGCCCTCGAACAGCCCTTCCCGATCCACCACCAGGAACCATCCGACCGATTTGCCCTTCTCCATTTTCTGCCACAGCCCGGCCGCCGACGGTTCCGCCGGCTGTGCCGCGAGCTCCGAGGCAAGCGCGAGCACCATCGCGATCGGCAGTATCAATCGAAATCTGGCTAGTATGTTGCGCATGGTCGCCACCTGACTAATCCACAAAATGAATAGCCGCAGACTACGGCCATTTGGCGGACGGTGCCAGTAGCCGGACAACAATGGAACACGCCGCGGCGAGCGCGCCGCAGCCTGTTCGGTCAATTCTTGGTTAACATCAATTGACGCCGAGCTTCTTCTGCAGGCTCGATGAGGACGTCGTGTACTGGAACACCAGCCGCTTGTCCGGATAGACGTATCGATGCGCCTTCTGCGACATCAACGCACCTTCGTGGAATCCGGACAGGATCAGCTTCAGCTTGCCGGGATAGGTGTTGATGTCGCCGATCGCGAAAATGCCGGGCACATTGGTCTCGAACGCGGCAGTCTCGACCGGCACCAGATTGTTCTCGAGCGCGACGCCCCAATTCGCCACCGGACCGAGTTTCATCGTCAGGCCGAAGAACGGCAGCATCGTATCGCACTCGACCTTCGAGATGGCGTTGTCGTTGCCTTTCATCATGGCGCCGGAAAGCTTGCCGCCCTCGCCTTCGAGCGAAGTGACCTGGCCGATCTTCAGATCCATCTTGCCGGCAGCCACCAGCGCGCGCATCTGCTCGACGCTGTGAGGCGCGGCGCGGAAATCGTCGCGCCGGTGCAGCAGCGTCACGCGCCTGGCGATCGGATGAAGGTTGAGCGTCCAGTCGAGCGCGGAATCGCCGCCGCCGACGATCAGGATGTTCTTGTCGCGGAACTGCTCCATCTTGCGCACCGCATAGAACACCGAGGCGCCTTCATAGGCCTCGATGCCCGGCACCGGCGGGCGCTTCGGCTGAAACGATCCGCCGCCCGCGGAGATCACCACGACCTTGCATTCGAACACCTGCCCCGCATCGGTCGTCACGCGAAAGCCGGGATCGCCGATCTTCTCGATCGTCTCTACCATCTCGTTGAGATGGAAGGTCGGGTTGAACGGTTTGATCTGCTCCAGCAGCGCGTCCGTCAGCCCCTGGCCGGTAA
>PNLC01000608.1 GCA_013822885.1 Bradyrhizobium sp. | reverse complement strand
CCGCGAAGGCTGCGCCAAGGGCCAGGGCTATCTGTTCGCGAGGCCCGTGAGCCTCGGCCAACTGCCGGCTGCAATCGACGCCGCGGCGCGCTTTGTTCGCGACGCGCCACCGGCCGCAGCAACCGTCCGCGCGACAGCGGCGGCATAGCGCGCAACGCGCCCGGGCCGACGCACAGATCTCAACAGCCAATCCTGTCCGAATACGCGAGAGCGTGTTACGCTGCCGGCGTTTTCAGGAGTCGATTTTATCAACGTGACAGGAGAATGGGGATGGCGGACGACAAGAAGAAGCGCGGCGGGGCGGATCGCGCGCTGATCGCGCTGAGCGAGGCTTACGAGGTCGCCTACTGGTCGAAGAAATTCAAGATCACGCCGGCCAAACTCAAAACCGCCGTCAAGAAAGCGGGACGCTCGGCGAAAAACGTCGAGGCCTATCTCAAGCTGCAGAAGCACAAGGCCGCCGACAGGGCGCGGATCGCCTTGAGCCAGCCTTACGAAGTCAGCTACTGGTCGAAGAAGTTCAAGGTCACGCCGGCCAGACTGAAGGCTGCCGTGGCCGCCGTCGGGCATTCTTCCAGGAAGGTCGGCGCCTACCTCACCGGCAGCAAAAAGAAGAGCGCCAAGAAAGCGTCGAAGAAGGCAGTCAAGAAAACTGCAAAGAAGCGCGCGAAGAAAAAGGCCGCCTAGCCGGAATACATGGCTCGGGCGGCGGGAAGCGCCGCCCGAGCCACGCGATTCTTCCCGCTCAGTTCGCCGCGAAGCAATACATCAGCCCATCGCCCCCGGTGGTCTTCAGGTCGGCCTGCGAGCAGCCGCCATCCGGGCCGCGCGAGGGATGCGACGTGTTCCAGGATTTCGAGGCGTCGTCGTCGCGCAGGCCGAGGCGGTCGGAGTGTCCGACCATTGCGGCACCTTGCGTCGAACTCGTCCAGTTCTTGCAAGTGCGATCCTCGCCGGCGGCGAACGCGGTGCCGTCCGGCTGTGATCCCGTCAGCACGTCGTGGCGGTTCGGCGTATCGCCGCGGCCGTTGATGACATCGCCCTTCTCGCTCAGCGATGTCTGCTTGGTGAGGTTGTTGTTCGCACTGTGCAGGTCGGCGACGTCCTTGGCGACCACGGCGCCCTTGGCGTTCTTCCACGGTCCCTTGCCGATGCGATCGCGCGCATTCACGGCCGGCGCGCCGTCGGTCGCCTGCGTCGAGAGATAGGCACGCCAGGTTTTTGCGCCAGCACCAGCGGCCTGCGCCAGCGTCTGGCAATGGCTGTCGGCACCCGCGAGGCCACCCAGATTGCCGCCATTGCCGATGCCGTTGCTGGTCAGGAAGAAACTGGTATCGGCCGATTGCGCCTGCGCGGGCGCGCTGGCGAGCGCGGATATGGCCGCAAGCGCAAGGCAGGCCGGCGAGATCATCCTGGCGAAGCTGTTCATGTCGTTTCTCCCTGTTTATTGTTCGTTGGCGTTCAACACATGCTGGCGACGATTATTCCGCGCGAAATGGGCCGGCATTCTGGCAAAGAAAAAGGCGCCGCGGAACGAACCGCGGCGCCTTCCTTGTCACGTTGTGGCGATCAGCTGGCCTGCTGGATCGCGGAGAGTTCCCAATCGCCGCCGCGCCGCCGGGCGAAGGTCCACACTTCGGTGGCTTCGGTCGGCGTTTCGCTGCCGGCGACCAGACGGCCGGTGGCGCGCTCCAGGGTCTTGTCGACCAGCGAGAACCGCATCGCCACGCTGGCATAGTCGGTTTCGCCCTCGCGCCAGGCTTCGGCGAGATCGCCCTGCAGCAGCTTGACGTCGGTCACCTTGTTGACGTCGTTGCGGGCCTTGTTCTCCTCGAGATCCTTGGAGAAGTAGGACACCATCTCCGGCGTCGCCAGCGTATGCAGTTTGGCGACATCCTCGTTCGACCAAGCGGCCTGTACTTCGCCAAGCAGCCGCTCGAACGCCTCATAGTCGGCCGGCTGGATTTCCAGCGCGGGCTGGCTCGACCCCAGTCCGAACCCCATTCCGGAGCGGAAGCTGGTCTGGGCGCCCGGACCTTCGGCCGGGCCACCGGTACCGGCGGCAGGCCCGCTCGCATAGGCGGAAGCCTGTGCATGGCGGCGCTGCCACCACGACATCGCCAACCGCACCACGATGATGATCAGGCCGACCTGCAGCAACAGGCCGATGATCGACGACAGGCTGCCGAGGCCGGAGAACAGGCCGCTTCCGGACAGCATGCCGAACAGGCCGGCGCCAAGGAAGCCCATGGCGAGACCGCCGAGCATGCCCCCCATCATTCCGGGCCGGTTGAAGAAGCCGCCCTTGGCGGCTGCGCCAGCTGCCGGTGCGCCCGCTGCGGGGCTGCCCGGTTGGGTAAACGTACGATTCATGGGTTGAGCAGCGTTGGGAGCCGTGGTCGTGCTCGGGGGCGCCGAATAGGTCTTCGATCCCCGCGAGCCGGAACTGCCGCCACCGCCCACGCGGGCGTCAGCCGCCGAAATCGTGATCGCCAACGGAACCGCCACCGACATCACAAGGGCGATCGTCCGTACAATTCCGCGCGCAGTCTGCGTGAAATTCATGTCTTTTTCCTCATTCCCCGGTATTGGAGAAGTGCACCTAACATGGGCAGAGCTGTCCAAAAGTGAAGCCACCATAGAGACGCACCGCTGCGGCCCTCGGTCGCGGGGATGTGACGATATGGCTGTGAGCTGCTTACCAGGGCTTAACGGATGCCACCCCGCTCGGCCCGGAATCGACGCCGCCCCCGGTTAAGCCGTCATGGTCTCCTTGACCTTCTCGACCAGCGCGCTCAGCGCGAAAGGCTTGGGCAGGAAGGCGAATTGTTCGTTCTCCGGCAGGCTCTTGTCGAAGGCTTCTTCGGCATAACCTGAGACGAAGATGATCTTCAGGTTCGGGTTCCGCTTGCGCATTTCGCGCAGCAGCGTCGGTCCGTCCATTTCCGGCATCACCACGTCGG
>PNLC01000607.1 GCA_013822885.1 Bradyrhizobium sp. | reverse complement strand
CGCGGCACCGCGCGAAGAAACTGGCTGACATAGCCGATGGTATCGCGGCGCACGCTCAGGACCTGCCGCGGCTCGGCGCTGGCCAGATCGACCAGATTGCCCCGGTGTCGGATGCCGATTCGGCCGCCATCGCAGCGGTAATTGCCGAAGATCATCTTCAGGATCGAGGATTTTCCCGCTCCGGAAGGCCCCGACAGCACCACGCACTCGCCGGGTTCGACCTGAAACGAGACGTCGCGCACCACAGGAAGCTGCACGCCGCCCTGCAGGTGCATGGTGAAGGTCTTCTCGGCGTTGCTAATATCGATCATCGCGGTCATTGATGCTGGCTCACGCTGGCAAAATCGAAGAAACGAGTAATTGGGTATAGGGCTCGCGCGGGTCGTCGAGCACCTGATCGGTCAGACCGGTTTCGATCACCCGACCGCCCTTCATCACCATGACCCGGTGCGACAGCAGCCGCGCGACCGCGAGATCATGCGTGACGACGATGGCGGCGAGGCCGAGCTCGCTGACCAGATTGCGCATCAGGTCGAGCAGCCGCGCCTGGACCGACACGTCGAGGCCACCGGTCGGCTCGTCCATGAAGACGAGCCGCGGTTCCGTCACCAGATTGCGCGCAATTTGCAGCCGCTGCCGCATGCCGCCCGAATAGGTGCGTGGCGCATCGTCGATGCGCGCGGTGTCGATCTCGACTCGCTCCAGCCACGACGATGCGGTGTCGCGAATCCGGCCGTAGTGATTCCAGCCAACCGCCATCAGCCGCTCGCCGACATTGGCGCCGGCCGAGACTGCCATCCGCAGTCCCAATGCAGGGTCCTGATGCACAAACCCCCAGTCGGTCCGGAACAGGAAGCGCCGCTCGGCTTCGCCAAGCGCGGCGAGGTCGCGCATCACCCCGTCGCGCATGCGGTAAGACACTCGTCCCGCGCTGGCTGCGAGCTGCGCCGACAACAGCTGCAGCAAGGTCGATTTGCCCGATCCGGATTCGCCGACGATCGCCAGCACTTCGCCGGGATAAAGCACAAAGGACACGTCGCGGCAGGCGGCGAGCCGGCCGTAATTCTTGCCGAGGCCCTCCGCCATCAGCAACGGCCGGTCATTGTCCTGCATTGTGGTTTCAGCCTCAGCCATGCGCCGCCTCCTTGTGCGGAGCCGCACTCTGCGTGCCGCGATGGCCCTGCGCCTGACGGCCCTCGCAGTAGTCCGTGTCCGAACAGACGAACATCCGGCCGCCCTTGTCGTCGGTGACGATCTCATCGAGGTAGGAATCATCTGCCCCGCACAGCGCGCACGGCGCGTCGAAGCGGTAGCGCGTGAACGGATGATCCTCGAAGTCCAGCGAGGTGACCTGCGTGTACGGCGGAATGGCGTAGATGCGCTTCTCACGGCCGGCGCCGAACAGTTGCAGCGCCGGACAATTGTCCATCTTCGGATTGTCGAACTTCGGCGTCGGCGACGGATCCATGACGTAGCGGGCGTTGACCTTCACCGGATAGGCGTAGGATGTCGCGATGTGTCCAAACCGCGCGATGTCCTCGTAGAGCTTGACGTGCATCAGGCCATACTCGGCAAGCGCGTGCATGCGCCTCGTCTCGGTCTCGCGCGGCTCCAGGAAGCGCAGCGGTTCCGGGATCGGGACCTGATAGACCAACACCTGCCCGCCATGCAGCGGCGCTTCGGGAATTCGATGCCGGGTCTGGATCACGGTCGCATCTTCCGTGGCGGTCGTGGTCGCGACGCCGGCGGTCTTGGCGAAGAACTTGCGGATCGAGATCGCATTGGTAGTGTCGTCGGAACCCTGGTCGATCACCTTCAGCACGTCCTGCGGACCAAGAATTGCCGCGGTCACCTGCACGCCGCCGGTGCCCCAGCCGTACGGCATCGGCATCTCGCGGCTGGCGAACGGCACTTGATAGCCGGGAATGGCGATCGCCTTCAGGATGGCGCGGCGGATCATCCGCTTGGTCTGTTCGTCGAGATAGGCGAAATTGTAGGCCGGCGCGTTCATTCCGCGGCCTCCTGCATCGCCGGCTGCGCTTCTGCCTCGCCGAACTCCGCCCGCAGCTTGCGCAGCAACCCGAGCTCAGATTGGAAGTCGACATAGTGCGGCAGCTTGAGATGTTCGACGAAGCCGGTCGCCTGAACATTGTCGGAATGCAACATCACAAACTCCTCGTCCTGGCCCGGCGCGATGATATCTTCGCCAAGCTCACGCGCGCGCAGGCTGCGGTCCACCAGTGCCATCGACATGGTCTTGCGCTCGCTCTGCCCGAACGCAAGCCCATAGCCGCGCGTAAAGCACGGCGCCTCGGTGGCAGAACCTTTGAACTGGTTGACCATCTGGCATTCGGTCAGCGTCACCGCGCCGAGTGGCACGGCAAAACCGACATCCTCCGCCATGAACTCCACTTCGACCTCGCCGAGCCGGATTTCGCCGGCAAAGGGATGGTTGCGGCCATAGCCGCGCTGCGAGGAGTAGCCGAGCGCCAGCAGAAACCCTTCGTCGGCCCGGGCGAGATTTTGCAGCCGGAGATCGCGATCGGCTGGAAAGCTCAGGGGTTCGCGGGTGAGATCGCCGACCGGCTGATCGGCATCGGCCTTGGGAGAAGGTTCGATCAGGCCGTCGCGGCCGAGAATATCGGTCACGCGCGGCATCACCGCCGGTGTCGCCTCGGAGGTAGCCGGCAATTCGGGCGTCGATACCTCAGCCAGTTGCGGGTCCAGCAGGCGATGGGTGTAATCGAATGTCGGTCCGAGAATCTGGCCACCCGGGATGTCCTTGAAGGTGGAGGACACCCGGCGGCGCACCTGCATCTGGCCGGTATCGACCGGCTCACTCGCGCCGAAGCGCGGCAGCGTGGCGCGGAAGGCACGAACCAGGAAGATGGCCTCGATCATGTCGCCGCGCGCCTGCTTCAGCGCCAGCGCCGCCAGCTCGCGGTCGTAAAGCGAACCTTCCGTCAT
>PNLC01000606.1 GCA_013822885.1 Bradyrhizobium sp. | reverse complement strand
GGCCGCCGCATTTGCCGAGAAACAACACGGCCCTGGGCGCAATAGCGCTCAACAGGTCCATCACGGTCGCGGCATTCGGGCTTCCCATGCCGAAATTGATCAGCGTGATTCCATCGGAGGTCACGTTCGGCATCGGTCGATCGATGCCCTTTATCACCGCGCCCTGCTGCGTCGCGAACCACTCGACGTAATTGTCGAAGTTGGTCAGGAGAACATATGCTCCGAACTCGTTGAGCGGCGTGCCGGTGTAACGCGGCAGCCAGTTTTCCACGATGTCTCTTTTGTCTTTCATCCTCTTTGGTCTCTCTGAAGATGCCGCTGCCTTGTCATGGAGCTGTATCAGTTCCGCCGTCGGCATGCTGCGCTGCGGTGAGGTTCGCGTCAATCTTGCCAGCCTTATGGCCAGGGACGGCGGACATTGAGAAGATGAGACCTTGCGGCTTGCGGGGCATCGAGCGGTCCGCTTCTATGGTCGATGCCGCCGGGCCACGCCGACGCTATTCCGTGAGGATCACCACATGCCGATCGCTACAGACGCCGCATTCATTCTGCCTGACGATTTCGCCGCTGCTGCCCTGATGGGGCGGGTCTGGCGTCCCGATCTCGCCGGTCCTTCTGTGGTGGCGATCCGCCAGGACGGCGTGTTCGACATTACCGACGACTTTCCGACTGCCAGCCAGCTCGCTGCCGAAGCCGATCCTGCGAGCGCGCTGCGGGCCGCGCGCGGCGAGCGGATCGGCGCATTGCAGGATCTGTTGAACAACACGCCGCCGGACAATCGCGATCCGGCCAAACCGTGGCTGCTCGCCCCGATCGATCTGCAGGTCATCAAGGCCGCCGGGGTGACGTTTGCAGTATCGATGCTCGAGCGGGTGATCGAGGAGCGGGCGCGCGGCAATCCGGATTCGGCGGTGGCCATCCGTGCCGAGGTGACGCGGATCGTCGGCACCGATCTCTCCCGGTTGAAGCCGGGTTCGGCCGAGGCGCAGCACGTAAAGGAGGTGCTGGTCGCGCAGAACGCCTGGAGCCAGTATCTCGAAGTCGGCATCGGGCCGGACGCCGAAGTGTTCACCAAGGCGCCGGTGCTGTCGGCGGTCGGCACCTGCGTCGATGCCGGCTTGCATCCGAAATCGACCTGGAACAACCCGGAGCCGGAGGTGGTGCTGGTGGTGACGGGCGACGGCCGCATCGTCGGCGCCAGCCTCGGCAACGATGTCAACCTGCGCGACTTCGAGGGCCGCTCGGCGCTGCTGCTCTCCAAGGCCAAGGACAACAACGCATCCTGTGCCATCGGCCCCTTCGTGCGCTTCTTCGATGCGAACTTCACGCTCGACGACGTGCGGAAGATGGATATCTCGCTGGAAGTGCAGGGGCCGGAAGGATTCGTGCTGCACGGCGCATCGTCGCTGACCCAGATCAGCCGCGACCCGACCGATATCGTCGGGCAGACCATCAACGAGAACCATCAATATCCTGATGGTTTCGTGCTGTTCCTCGGCACCATGTTCGCGCCGATCCAGGACCGTGCCGCCAAGGGGCAGGGGTTCACCCATGTCGAGGGTGATCTGGTGACGGTCGCCACGCCGAAGCTCGGCCGGTTGACCAACCGCATGCGCCACAGCGGCGATTGCGAGCCGTGGGAATTCGGGATCACGGCGCTCTTTGCCGCGCTGATGCGCCGCAAGAAAGGCAAGTGAGATAGTTCGCATTACGCCAGTAGCGTCCGGCAAGGGGAGCGCCGGACGCTACCGGAACGATCGTCCTACTTCTTGTAGCCGGCGATCACCGCTTCGCCATCAGCGCCGGCCTTCTTGAGCCAATCGGCCGTCAACTGCTCCCCGACTTTTTCAAGCCCGGTCTTCAGCGCGGCAGGCGGCGGCAGCACCTGCATCTTGTTGGCCTTGAGCTGTTCTAGATACCACTTTGCCTTTTCCTCTGCGAGCTTCCAGCCGCGTTCTTCGGCCACCGCCGACGCCTTGAGGATCGCCTCCTGGGTCGGCTTGTCGAGCGCGTCGAAGGCCGCCTTGTTCACGAAGGTCACGTTCTTCGGAACCCAGGCCTGGGTATCATAGAAGTGCGTCATGGTTTCCCAGGCCTTGCTGTCATAGCCGGTCGAGCCCGAGGTCATGAACGCATTGACGACGCCGGTGGCCAGCGCCTGCGGCAGTTCCGCCGCCTGGATGGTGACGGGCTGCGCGCCGACGAGTTCGGCAATGCGCGATGTCCCGACATTGTAGGCGCGCCACTTCAGGCCTTTCATGTCCTCGAGGGAGTTGAGGTCCTTCTTGGCGTAAATGCCCTGCGGACCCCACGGCACCGCGAACAGCAGCATCAGGCCCTGCGATGCGAGCTTCTTTTCGATTGCGGGCTTGGAGGCGAGCCACAATTTCTTCGCGGCCGGATAGCTCGTCGCCAGGAACGGCACGACGTCGATGCCGAACATCGGATCCTCGTTCTCATGCAGCGAGATCAGGACCTCGCCCGCCTGAGCCTGACCGGTTGCGACCGCGCGCTTGATTTCCGGCGCCTTGAACAGCGACGCCGCGGGATGCACGGTGATCTGCAGCTTGCCGCCGGTGGCGTCAGTAACGTCCTTGGCAAACGCCATCAGGTTCACCGAATGCGGATTGTCCGCGGGATACGCCGCCGGAAGATTCCATTTCGTCTGCGCCATTGCCGGCACGGCAAGAGCCGCGAAGCAGGCGGCCACCAATGCGCTCGTCTTCACAAACTTCAACATGAACAATACCTTTCTCTAGCCGGGGAACGCCATCCGCGGCAGCAGCATCACGATATCAGGAAACACCGTGATGATGGCAACCGCCAGAACGAGCAAAAAGAAGAACGGCAGGGCCGCCTTGGCGACCGTGTTGGAGTCCTTGCCGCTCATGGTCTGCAGGACGAACAGATTGAAGCCGACGGGCGGAGAGACTTCCGCCATTTCCACCACCAGCACCAGGAAGATCCC
>PNLC01000605.1 GCA_013822885.1 Bradyrhizobium sp. | reverse complement strand
GCGCTTCTTCGGCGTGAGCTACAAGGCTCATCTCGTGCAGGATTGGCTTCCCGCGCTGGACGGCGTCGTCGAAAAACTGACTCGCGGAGCCAAGGTCGCCGATATCGGCTGCGGCCACGGCACCTCGACCATTCTCATGGCGAAAGCTTTCGAACGATCCAGGTTCGTCGGGATCGACAACCACGTCGATTCCATCGCCTGCGCCCGTGATGCGACGGAGCACGAAGGCGTCGCAGCGAGGGTCGAATTTGCCGTGGCAACCGCGAAGAATTTTGCCGGCAATGGCTTCGATCTCATCTGCTGCTTCGATGCGCTGCACGACCTCGGCGACCCGGTCGGCGCGGCACGCCGAATCCTGGAGGCCATGGCGCCGGACGGCACGTTCATGGCGGTGGAGCCGCGGGCGGGCGACACGCTGGAGGACAATATGAATCCGGTCGGCCGGCTCTACTATGCCGGGTCCACCATGATCTGCACGCCGGTTTCGCTGGCGGAAGAGGTCGGGCTTGCGCTCGGCGGCCAGGCCGGCCCGGCCCGGCTTGAGGCAGTCCTGCGTGAAGCCGGATTTGGCCGCGTCCGGATCGCGGCTGAGACGCCGTTCAACATCGTGCTCGAAGCGCGGCGATAAACCAACGCCGTTTCGTTAAATCGGTTACCTCATGAGCCACCGGCGGCACTTCCCGTCGGTGGCAAAGGTTTCTCGTCATGAACTTGCAGGCAAAACCGATCGATCGCGAACACGGCGACGCCGGACAGATACTCGATCAAATGGTCGTCGCTTTCCTCACTGCGCTGGTCCGCGCCATCCTTCATCGGCGCGGAAGGCATCGCGCGAGGATGCAGACCTGACGCGATTTGGTTTCAGGCGCTCTTCGCGCGCTGCGGCGCGCGAACGGGCCGCGCTGCGGCTCGCTTCGAAGTGTTCAATATGGTTGGCGCCTTCATGGTGCTGTCGCTCGCCCGCCGCTCACAATCGCTCGCCGGGCAATTGGCTGGCTTGCTTCACCCAGTCGGCAAACTGCGCTTCGTCGAGCTGCTCGTCCTGACGGATATCGAGGTAGCGCACCTCCGGATGTTTGGACTCGCCTGGAGGCGGAGGTCGCAGCGACGTACCACGGAAGAAAGTAACTTTGATATACTTCGTGAAGCAGTGAAAGCTGAGAAACCAGCCCTCGCCCTCGAAGCCATAGAAGGGCGAATTCCATTTCACCGCCTTGCCTACCGTGGGAACCGTGCGCACGATGAGCGCGTCGAGGCGGCGTCCGACATTCCTCTTCCAGTCAGGCATCGCCTTGATGTAGGCCTGCACGGGCGCGTCGCCGTTACCCTTCGCGATCTGCGGATTGCCGCCCGACAGGAGAACTGGCTTTGCGGCAACCCGTTTAACACTGGCCTTCCTTGCGACCTTCGTTGACTTGCTGGATGCTTTGCCAGCCATTGCGTTCACTCCTGTCGTCAACGCGAGAGACTTCAATCCGGCCGCGCCAGAAGCTGATCCAGCTTCGCAAGGAACTGCTGCCATCCGGCATTGGCGCCGCCGTAGGCCTGCTTCTGATCCGGCCGGAAGCCGGATTGCTCCATCCGCAGGTGCGTCCCGGTGCTCGTCGGCGTGAGCGTAAAGGTCACCACGCTCTTCAGATTGAAGGCCGGGCCGTCGTTCGCGAAATTCCAGGTGTAGGACAGCGTTCTGGAGGGATCGACGGCTAGGACTTCGCAGTCCAGTACGCCGCCCCAGTCTCCGCGAAGATTGAAACTGTGACCGACCACAGGCTTGAAGTCGTTCTTCGTCAGCCACTCCTCGATCAGATGCGGCTGCGTGAGCGCGCGCCAGAGCTTTTCCGGCGGAAACGCGAACTCGCGTTCGACAACGACGGAGCGCGTTTCGGTCGATGTTTCGTTCATTGGTCCATCCTCTTCAGGAGATCTTCGAGATCGTCGAACCGGTTCTGCCAGAAGCCGGCCATCTGGCGGGTCCAGTCGATCAGGGGACTGAGCGCACCAAGCTGCGCGCTGTAGTGCGTCTGACGGCCTTCGTGGCGGTCGCGCACCAGGCCGGCCTGCTTCAGCACCCCGAGATGCTTGGAGACCGCCGGCTGCGAAATCCCGGCGCGGGCGGTCAGCGCTCCGACCGTCTGCTCGCCCTCGCGGCACAGCCGCTCGAAGATCGCCCGGCGGGTCGGATCGGCAAGCGTTCTGAACAGCACATCGTGACCGGTCGGCATTTGATCGATAACCCGTTGGTTATTTAACAACGTATAACCACGGAGTTATGGATTGGTCAAGCGACGGCATCGAACGTGATAATGCGCCCTACCCTGCAAGGCTGAGCACCAGCCCGATGGCGCCGACCAGAATGAGGCTGACGGCCCAAACCGTTTCCAGATTGAACCAGCTCCGCGATACGAATTTGAGGCCGAGATAGCGGTAGACCAGCCACGCCAGGCATCCCCCGGCAGCGATCATTGCGGCGGCGTGGACGACGGCGACCAGCACCGCCGTGCCGAGGTTGGCGTTGATGAGGCTGCCTGCCGCCGCATGGCCCCTGTCGAGGTCGGCTTGACCGCAGAGCCCGAGATAGATCGGCACCAGCATCAGTCCCGCGCCATGCGCGATGGCGACTGCAAAGGACCACAGCGCCAGTTGCGTCGGCGGGATCCGCGCCAGCGCCCGCGGATGGCTGCGGCTCGCAAGCCGGTAGATACCGAAGGCGATCACAAGCAGGCTGGCGCCAATCTGGATTTGGCGCTGCCATTCGACCAGGGTGATCAGCAGCGCAAACGGAAGGATCACCAGCAGCATCGCCAGGAGGTGGCCGACGGCCAACGGCCCAAGCGCTGAGAACAGCGCCCGCGGCGACCGCTCCATCAATCCCGCCGAAACAGCGAGCGGCCACCCCATTCCCGGATTTGCGCCGTGGTAGAGGCCGCTCGCGACGACCGCCAGCCAGAGCCAGGCAGGCGTCCAGTCCGCT
>PNLC01000604.1 GCA_013822885.1 Bradyrhizobium sp. | reverse complement strand
CCATCGCGCCGCGCTAGGCGGCGTTGGAGCGAAATCCGGTCTTCACCCGTCTATGCAGGCCGTAAGATTAAGCCGTTGAAGAAACTGATGTTTCTTCGCAAGCGCCTGCAGTCTTGGACAGGACCAAGGCCATCCGGCAAGCCGGAAGACCCCTGCCGCATTCCGCCGAAGCGATGAGTTTTCCTTCCTTTCGAGCAATCCATGCGGATGTCCTGAAAGGAATGATCTCCTACCGTATCGGGTTTTAGGAATGCGAGCACGGACATGCCAGCGAGGGCCAGCACGCCCGGAGGCGGTTCTTTAGCGAGTCTCGACCACCTTGCCAAGGGCAAAATTCAGACCAAATGGCACAGCCGCCTTTACCTGAAATTGGGTCCAAAACGGCCCCCAGAACGTCTTTGACCCGTCCCGGGCTCAGCCGAGCGGCACCGCATAGGGCAGCGGCTGGCCTGCGAAGAACGCTTCGAGATTGGCGATGACGCAGTCCTGCATCGCGACATGCGACTCCAGCGTATGGCCGCCGATATGCGGCGACAGCACGACGTTGGGCAGCGCCGTGAGCGCGTCCGGCGCATGCGGCTCCTTCTCGTAGACGTCGAGGCCGGCGCCGGCGAGGGTCTGCTCGGTCAGCGCCGCGACCAGCGCCTGCTGGTCGATGACGGAGCCGCGGGAGATGTTGACGACGTAGCCGTCCTTGCCGAGCTTCCTCAGGATATTGGCATCGACAGCATTTTCGGTGTCAGCCCCTGCGCGCACTGCAACCATCAGGACGCTGCACCACTCCGCCAGCGCATCGAGGGTCGGAAAATAATGATAGGGCACGTCGTGCCGGCTGCGGCTGAAATAGCCGACCTCGGTCTCGAAGGCGGCAACGCGCGCCGCGATCTTGCGGCCGATCTCGCCCATGCCGTACAGGCCGATCCTGCGGCCGAGCATGCCCGCCTGCGGGCGCATCATCGGCGATGTTTTTGCCCCCGCCCAGCTCCCGCTGCGCACATAGTCGTCCGCCACAAGCAACCGCCTCGTGGTGGCCAGCATCAAGGTGATCGCGATATCGGCGACGGAAGCCGCATTCGCACCCGGGCTGTGACCGACGGCGATGTTGCGCCTGGCTGCCGCTGCGAGATCGAGACCGTCATAGCCGGTGCCGTAACAGACGATGGCGCCGAGCTTCGGCATCAGGTCCATTGCAGCACCGCCGAGCGGCGTACCGCCGGCCGTGATCATCGCCCTGATGTCAGCGAGTTGATCTGCGGAGAACATGTTATTCGGCGCCTGGCCGGCGGCGTTGAGGAGATCGAAGCGCTGGCCGAAGCGCTCCATCTGGGCCTTTGGAAAACGCGAATAGATCAGGACCTTCTCGGGCATTTTTCTTCCTTCTTTCCAAGTCCGCGTGCTGGTCCGGCGGGGCGACGATTACGCAAAAGCGCCGTCAAACGCAAAGGGCGGAACCGGTCACCCGATTCCGCCCTCGCTGATTCACGTTATGCGCAACGAACTAGCCGAGCAGCGTGCCCGGCTCGACCTTGACGCCCGGACCCATGGTGGAGGAAACCGCCACGCGCTGGATGTAGGTGCCCTTGGCGCCGGCCGGTTTTGCCTTGGAGACCGCATCCGCAAGCGCCTTGACGTTCTGCACCAGCTTCTCATCCGAGAACGACGCCTTGCCGACGCCGGCCTGCACGATGCCGGCCTTCTCGACGCGGAATTCGACCGAGCCGCCCTTGGCACCCTTCACGGCGGTGGCAACGTCCATCGTCACGGTGCCGATCTTCGGGTTCGGCATCATGCCGCGCGGACCGAGCACCTTACCGAGGCGGCCGACCAGCGGCATCATGTCCGGGGTGGCGATACAGCGATCGAAATCGATGTTGCCGCCCTGCACCTTCTCGACCAGGTCTTCGGCGCCGACGACGTCAGCACCGGCGGCCTTGGCTTCTTCCGCCTTGGCGCCGCGGGCGAACACGCCGACGCGCAGCGTGCGGCCGGTGCCGTTCGGCAGGTTGACGACGCCGCGCACCATCTGGTCGGCGTGACGCGGATCGACGCCGAGATTGATCGCGATCTCGATCGTCTCGTCGAACTTCGACTTGGCGCGTTCCTTGACCATCTTGATGGCATCCGCGAGCGGATAGAGCTTCTCGCGGTCGACACCCTCGCGGGCCTTCTCCAAACGTTTTCCGATTGCCATGGCCCGTTACCCCGCAACTTCCAGACCCATCGAACGGGCGGAGCCCTCGACCATCTTCATGGCCGACTCGATGGAATCGCAATTGAGATCCTTCATCTTCTTCTCGGCGATCTCGCGCACCTGCGCCGTTGTCACCTTGCCAGCCTTGTCGCGGCCCGGAGCTTTCGAACCGGACTGGATCTTGGCCGCCTGCTTGAGGAAGAACGACATCGGGGGGGTCTTCATCTCGAAGGTGAACGAACGATCGGCGTAGATCGTAATCACCACGGGAATCGGGGTGTTCTTTTCTTCCTTCTGCGTCTGGGCGTTGAATGCCTTGCAAAATTCCATGATGTTGAGACCGCGCTGACCAAGCGCGGGACCGATCGGGGGCGAAGGATTCGCCGCACCGGCCGGCACCTGAAGCTTCAGGTATCCGGTCACTTTCTTTGCCATGTATCACTCCTGTTGTGCCGGGTTTGAGGCCGGCGGTTTCAGGTTCGTGGTTCGGATCAAGGGCGGTTGGCGACCACCCTCTTCCTCCCACGGCCTCTTGATACGCGAAGACGAAGCTTCGCGCTTTTCGGATCAGACCTTCTCGACCTGACCGAATTCCAGTTCGACGGGCGTGGCGCGGCCGAAGATCGACACCGCGACCTTCACGCGCGAACGCGCCTCGTCAATTTCCTCAACCACGCCGGAGAACGACGCGAACGGGCCATCGGCCACCCGGACGTTCTCGCCGATTTCGAACGACACCGACGCCTTCGGACGTTCGACGCCTTCCTGCACCTGGTGCAGGATCCGCATCGCCTCGGA
>PNLC01000603.1 GCA_013822885.1 Bradyrhizobium sp. | reverse complement strand
GAGGCCGAACGGATTACCAACGGCGAGCACCCAGTCGCCGATCCGCGGCTTGGAATCGGACAGCTTGGCGAACGGGAAATCGCTGCGGCCGGCGACCTTGATCAGCGCCAAGTCCGTGCGCGGATCGCTGCCGATCACCTTCGCGGTGTAGGTCTTGCCGTCGTCCATGGTGACTTCGACCTTGTCGGCGCCGTCGACCACGTGGTTGTTGGTCACGGCGAAACCATCGGCCGAGATGAAGAAGCCGGAACCCTGGCCGGTTACCGGACCGCGGCCGCGGGGACCGCCGCGCATGCCGGGGGGCAAGCCGTCGGGTCCGCCGAAGCGCTTGAAGAAGCGCTCCATCGGCGAGCCCGGCTGGAACGGCGAGTCGTCGTCCTTGTTGGCGCCGTCGTCATTCTTGGCGGTCTTTTCCGCGATGTTGATCTTGACCGAAATCACCGACGGCTTCACGCGCTCGACGATGTCGGCAAAGCCGATCGGCCGCTCAACCTGGCGAACTTCCTTGTTGACCTGCGCGTGCGCCGCGCTGGTGAAGACATCGACCGGACCCTGCGAAGGCGTAAACCCGTAGACCGCGGCGCCGAGGCCGGCGACGACGGAAGCCATCAACGCGAACTTGCGCGCCGAGAACAGCGAACGACGCTGTGCGCCATTGGATGGAAGCGAGGTTAGATCGATGGGACGTTCGGTCATGTTGCTAAGGTCTCCAGAGCCAGAATTTCGGTGGTGCGCGGCGAGCACCTGACGCACCCAAGATGGGGTCTCGCGCCTTACCGCGCGCTGGCCAACGAATTAAACTTTTGTAATGGAGGAAGTTATGGATGCGGCAGTTTAGCGCAGCCGATCAATGGCTTAGCTCAGGCCGAAAGACGGCTTTCGGAAGGCCAAAAGCGGCCTCTTCGGCCAGGAAACCCGGCCGATGCGCCTATGGCGGAGGCCCTGAGAACGGGCCTGGCGAGCGCCGTAAGTACCCGCTTACTTCTTCATCTTCATCCGGCCCATGAAGTCCCGCTTGCCCAGGGGAACCCCGTTGGTGCGCAGGATGTCGTAGGCGGTGGTGGCGTGGAAATAGAAGTTGGGCAGCGAGAACGACATCAGAAAGCCCTCCGCCGTGAAGGGCAGCTTGTGCTCGCCAAGATGGAAGACAACATCGCGGCCACCGAGCGCATCGACGGCCTCGGGCGTCCAGGCCGACAGCGCCTCGCGCGTCTGCGCGACCAGCCCCTGCAATCCAGCGTAATCGTACGGCGTCTTGGACGATGGCGGACGAAATTCTCCGCTCTGGACGCCCTCGATGGCGCCGCGGGAATGTTGCGCGACGGAAATGATCTGGAATCGCAGCGGCAGCATGTCCGGCGCCAGCCGCGCCTCGACCATCGTTTCCGGATCGATGTTCTTTTCGCGAAAATGGGTCAGACCGCGATCGAGGAAGCCGCCGACGGCGCCAAGGGTCTGAAGGTAATTCGCCACGGTGGCGTCGTAGAGTGAAAGAGCCATGTCCGGTTTCCCCCTCTGGCGATGTTGTTGTTGTCGCCGGAGTCATAGCTGAAACCGGCTCGCTTGCAATGGAGGCTCTCTAAACGGGCTTTTCCGGCGGCGATTCCGCCGCGATCAGGCGTTCCAGCCGGGCCTCCTCCTCTTCGCTCAATCTGAGCAGGGACGGATCGGCGGGGCCGGA
The DNA here is from genome assembly GCA_013822885.1 of Bradyrhizobium sp. GTDB lineage: Bacteria > Pseudomonadota > Alphaproteobacteria > Rhizobiales > Xanthobacteraceae > Bradyrhizobium. Next base: position 1,320 of record PNLC01000603.1, on the reverse strand, counting down.
TGATTCCGAGCGGCGCCGGCTGAAGACCCACAGCGCCACCCCGCCACCGAGCAGTGCGAGCGGCGGCAACAGCCACAGCAGCAGCGTTTGCGGCGTGAGACGCGGCTTGAGCAGCACAAATTCGCCGTAACGCGCCACCAGAAAATCGATCACCTGGCCGTCGCTGTCGCCGGATGCGATGCGCTCGCGCACCAGGAGCCGCAGGTCGCGCGCCAGCGGCGCATCGGAATCGTCGATCGACTGGTTCTGGCACACCATGCAGCGCAACTCGCGCGACAGGTCGCGCGCCCGCGCTTCCTTGGCCGGGTCCGCCATGATCTCGTCGGGCTGCACGGCATAGGCGACCGGGCCGCCCAGCATCGCGGCGACGACGAATACGCATGCAAGGAGTTTTCTCAACGGCTCACTCCGCCGGCTGCAGCACGCGGGCAGCCTTGGCAGGCTTCGGCGCGCCGACGCGCAGCCGCCGATCCGACAGCGACAGCAACCCGCCGAACGCCATCAGCACCGGTCCCCACCAGATCAGCAGCACCAGCGGCTTGTGATAGATGCGCACCGCGATGGCGCCCTCGGCGTTGGTTTCGCCGAGCGAAACGTATAGCTGGCTGGCGCCGCGGGTCAGCAACGCGGCCTCGGTGGTCGATGACCCCCGCGTGGTGAAATTGCGCTTCGACGGCGTCATCACGCGCAATTCCCTGCCGTCGAGGCTGACCGTGAACTGGGCGATCATCTCGCGAAAATTCGGGCCCTGCCGCTGCGAGACGCCATCGAGCTTCAACTGGTAGCCGGCGACGTTGGCGACATCGTTCGGCTTCATCGAACCGATATATTCGCTGTTCCAGGTGGTTTCGCAGACGATCCCGATCAGGGCCACGCCGACGCCGGCATGCGCGAACGCCGTCCCCCAGGTCGCGCGCGGCAATCCGCGCGCGCGGGCCATCGCGGTCGCCAGCGGCGCGCGGAACACCGCTGTGCGTTCGGCGAGATCGGTCACGGCACCGGCGATGACGAAGACCCCAAGTCCGATCGCAAGCGGTGCGAGCGTGGGACCGCCCCAGGTCCACGCCCAAAGCAGGGCGATCGCGATCAGTGCCGCGATGCCGGCTGCCGTCAACCGCTGCGCCGCGCCGCGCAGATCGCCGCGCTTCCACGCCAATAGCGGCGCGAACGGCATGGCGATCATCAGCGGCACGAACAGGGGCCCGAAGGTCAGGTTGAAGAACGGCGCGCCGACCGAAATCTTGTCGCCGGTCAGAACCTCCAGCGCCAGCGGATACAGCGTTCCGATGAAGACGGTCGCGCAGGCCGAGGTGAGGAACA
>PNLC01000602.1 GCA_013822885.1 Bradyrhizobium sp. | reverse complement strand
CCAGAAGGCGCTCGCCCGCGGCCCAGGGGCCGGCGATGGCGTTGGCCTGCATGTGGGTGAGCAATTGTTCGTCGACCCGTTCGGCAGTGCGCCGCAGCGCCAGTTCGCGCAGCGCGGTCAGGTTGCCCGGCGAGAAATAATGCTCCAGCGCGCGTTCGGCCTGTTTGGGGACGTAGACCTTGCCCTCCTTCAGGCGCTGAATGAGATCGTCAGGCGTGAGGTCGATCAGCTCGATGGCATCAGCGCGGTCGAACACCGAATCCGGCACGGTTTCGCGCACCCGTACATGCGTGATCTGCGCGACCACGTCGTTGAGGCTCTCGATGTGCTGGATGTTGACGGCGGTGTAGACATCGATGCCGTGGGACAGCAGTTCCTCGACGTCGAGATAGCGCTTGGGGTGGCGGCTGCCCGGCGCGTTGGTGTGCGCGAGCTCGTCGACCAGCGCGATTTGCGGCCGCCGCGCGATCAACGCATCGAGGTCCATCTCCTCGAGCGTCTGGTCCCTGTAGGCGATCCGCTTGCGCGGCAGCACCTCGAGCCCCTGCAGCAGCGCTTCCGTTTCCGCCCGGCCATGGGTCTCGACCACGCCGACGACGACATCGGCGCCCGCCTTCTTCCTGGCGTGCGCGCTTTGCAGCATCTCATAGGTCTTGCCGACGCCGGGCGCGGCGCCGACAAAGATCTTCAGCCGGCCGGCGTTGCCGCTCTCCCGCCGGGCGGCTTCCAGCAGCGCGTCGGGCGAAGGTCGCTGATCAGAGTCGCGATTGGCCATGGGGCATTATAGTCGCCGCATTCGAATGAGCCTAGCCGCCGTCATTTTGAAGCCGCGTCCAGGGCCAGGTTGAGCGCGAGGACATTGACGCGCGGCTCGCCAAGGAGCCCGGCGAACCGGCCCTTTATGTTTTCGGTGACGAGCTGGCGGACGCGGTCCTCGGGCATATTGCGCGCCTTGGCCACGCGCGGCACCTGGAACAGCGCGCCTTGAGGCGAAATATCGGGATCGAGGCCGCTGGCAGACGTCGTGACGAGGTCGACGGGCACCGCCGTGGAAGGGTTTTCAGCCTTCAGCTTTTCGACGTCCTCCTTGATCCTGTCGTTCAGTGCCTTGCTGGTCGGGCCGAGGTTGGAGCCGCCGGAATTGGCGGCGTTGTAGGGCGCCGACACGGTTTTGGTCGAGTGGGCCGGGTCAGGCCCCAGGGTAGCCGAGGGCCGGCCGTGGAAGTATTTGTCGCCCTTGAACTGCTGCCCGATCAGGGCCGAGCCGATCACCTTGCCGTCCTTCTCGATCAGGCTGCCGTGCGCCTGCTTCGGAAAAATCACGCCGGCAATCGCGGTCATCGCGAGTGGATAGGCAAGACCGGTGATTGCGGTCAGGAGCAACAGGATGAGGATGGCGGGACGAATTTCTCTGAGCATTGTCTGTCTCCGTTAGTTTTCTCCGTCATTGCGAGCGCAGCGAAGCAATCCATAGGGCCACGGGTGGATAGATGGATTGCTTCGTCGCTTCACTCCTCGCAATGACGGCGGGTGTGTTAAGCCAAACCCAAGGCCGCGACCGCGAGGTCGATGGCCTTGATGGCGATAAAGGGAATGATGATTCCGCCGAGACCGTAGATCAGCAGGTTACGGCGCAGCAGCGCCCCGGCGCCTACGGCGCGATAGGGCACGCCCTTCAGCGCCAGCGGAATCAGCGCGATGATGATCAGCGCGTTGAAGATGATCGCCGACAGGATGGCGCTCTGCGGGCTTGCCAGATTCATGACGTTGAGCACCTCGAGCTGCGGATAGAACGCCAGGAACATCGCCGGGATGATCGCGAAGTATTTCGCGACGTCGTTGGCGATCGAGAACGTGGTCAGCGCACCACGGGTCATCAACAGCTGCTTGCCGATCTCGACCACCTCGATCAGCTTGGTCGGGTTGGAGTCGAGATCGACCATGTTGCCGGCTTCGCGCGCGGCCTGGGTGCCGGTGTTCATGGCGACGCCGACATCGGCCTGTGCCAGCGCCGGGGCGTCATTGGTGCCGTCGCCGCACATCGCCACCAGCTTGCCCTTGGCCTGCTCGTCGCGAATCAGCTTCAGCTTGTCCTCGGGCGTCGCCTGAGCCAGAAAGTCGTCGACACCGGCTTCGGCCGCGATAGCAGCCGCCGTCATCGGGTTGTCGCCGGTGATCATCACCGTGCGGATGCCCATGCGGCGCAGTTCGGCAAAGCGCTCGCGGATGCCGCCCTTGACGATGTCCTTCAGGTGGATGACGCCGAGCAGACGGCCGTCCCTGGCCACCGCAAGCGGCGTGCCGCCGGCCTTGGCGATCTCGTCCGCGATGGTCTGCAGTTCGCGGGCCGCTTCCGTGCCGACGGTCGGCTGGATGGCGCGGACCGCATTGCCGCTCGCCATGGTCTGCGCCGTGCCGCCGCCGATATAGTTGAGGATCGCATCCACCGCCCCCTTGCGGACCGATGACGACCCGGCGTCGATGCCGCTCATGCGGGTTTGCGCCGTAAAGGGCACGAAGGTCGCGGCGAGCTCATGCATGTCGCGGCCGCGGATGGCGTATTTTTCCTTGGCCAGCACGACGATCGAGCGGCCTTCGGGCGTCTCGTCGGCGAGCGAGGCAAGTTGCGCCGCGTCGGCCAGTTCCTGCTCGGTGACGCCGCGCACCGGGCGAAACGCGGTCGCCTGCCGGTTGCCGAGCGTGATGGTGCCGGTCTTGTCCAGCAATAACGTATCGACGTCGCCCGCGGCCTCGACCGCGCGGCCGGACATCGCCAGCACGTTGAAGCGCACCAGCCGGTCCATGCCGGCAATGCCGATGGCCGACAGCAGCGCACCGATCGTGGTCGGGATCAATGTCACGAACAGCGCCACCAGCACCACTACCGAGATCGATCCGCCGGCATAGGCCGCGTAGCTCGGGATCGTCACGGTCGCGAACACGAAGATGATGGTCAAGCCCGCAAGCAGGATGTTGAGCGCGATCTCGTTCGGCGTCTTCTGCCGCTC
>PNLC01000601.1 GCA_013822885.1 Bradyrhizobium sp. | reverse complement strand
ACTCGATGCCTTCGTCCAGATCGACGCGCAGGGCATTGTCCGCGACTGGAACACGCAGGCCGAGAATTTGCTGGGCTGGCGGCGCGACGAAGCACTCGGCAGGAACGCGTTCGAACTGATGGGCCGGCCGGACGGCCAAGGCCCGCTCAAGCTGGCCCTGCAAGCCTTCCTGGTTTCCAGGGACTTTGTGGTTCGCCAGCCCCGCCGCGAACTCCAGATCAGGCGGCGGGATGGGACGGAGATCACGGCCGAACTGAGCATCGCCGCGCTGCGAACGCGCGATGGATTTCTATTCAACGCATTTCTCCGCGATCTGACCGACAGAATCGCCGCCGAGGAGCGTATCAGGCAGGCCGAAAAGATGGAGGCGATGGGCCAGCTCACCGGCGGCATTGCGCACGACTTCAACAACATCCTGACGGTGGTGACCGGAACGATCGAAATTCTGGCGGATGCCGTCAAGGGCGAACCGCAGCTCGCCGCCATCACGCAGATGATAGACGAAGCGGCTTCGCGCGGCGCCGACCTCACCCAGCAGTTGCTGGCGTTCGCGCGCAAGCAACCGCTTGAACCGAAGGAAACCGACGTCAACACGCTGATCATCGATACCGCGAAGCTGCTGCAGCGCACGCTCGGTGAGCATGTCGAAATCGAATCGGTTTTCGCGGACGAAGTATGCCCGGCAATCGTCGATCCCAATCAACTGGCCACCGCGATCCTCAATCTCGCCCTCAACGCCCGCGACGCCATGCCTGACGGCGGCAAGTTGATCATCGAGACCGGCACGGTCATGCTGGATGAGAGCTATGCCAGGATGCACGGCGACGTCCGGCCCGGCAGCTACGCCATGATTGCCGTCAGCGATACCGGGAGCGGCATTCCGGCCGACATGCTCGACAAGGTATTCAATCCGTTCTTCACGTCAAAGGGGCCCGGAAAGGGCACCGGCCTCGGACTGAGCATGGTGTACGGCTTCGTCAAGCAATCGGCCGGCCATATCATGATCTACAGCGAAGAGGGCCACGGCACGACGATCAAGATGTACCTGCCGCCGGCCGCGGATATCCTGCCAGCCGTCGAAGCGACCTTGGCGCCGACCGTCGAGGGCGGCCACGAAACGATCCTGGTCGTCGAGGACGACAAGCTGGTGCGCGACTATGTGCTGACGCAGCTGCATTCGCTCGGCTACGTCACGCTGGATGCGGCGAACGCGACCGAAGCGCTCGCGGTCGTCGCGTCAGGCCATACGTTCGACCTGCTCTTCACCGACGTGATCATGCCCGGCCTGAACGGCCGCCAGCTCGCCAACGAAATGCTGAAAATCAAGCCCGGCCTGAAGGTACTGTACACCTCGGGCTACACGGAGAACGCGATCATCCATCACGGCCGGCTCGACGAAGGCGTTCTGCTGCTCGCGAAGCCTTATCGAAAATCGGAGATGGCGATCATGATCCGGAAGGCGCTCGCCGACTGAGCCATGCCGGGCTTACAAGTGTCCGGCTTCCAGAAATATCAGGCCTGTCGCTGGCTCGTCATCACGATCCGGACCAGGTCGGCGGCGTTTCGCGCCCCTAGTTTCTTCATGATGTTGGCGCGGTGATCCTCGATTGTGCGCGGGCTGATCCCGAGATGCCGTCCCGCTTCCTTGTTGGAGGCACCTGAGGTGAACTGCTCCAGCACCTCGCGCTCGCGCCGCGTGAGCGGTTCACGTCCGGGAAAATGCAGCGTTGCGATCCGGGAAGCCGCGCTTTGCGCCTGCCGGCGAGCGTAAGCTTCGATCGCCTCGTCGAGCCGCGCGACGATTTCACTGCCGCGAAACGGCTTTTCGATGAAGTCGAGCGCACCGCTCTTGATGGCGCTGACCGCCATGGAGATATCGCCCTGTCCGGAGATCATGAAAATCGGCGCCGGATAATCCTCGCCGTGGAGTTCCTTGAGAATATCGAGACCGGACTTGCCGGGGATATGCACGTCGAGCAGGATGCAGGCTGGCGTTCGGGTTCGCGCAACCGCCAGCAATGCCGCGCCGTCCGCGAAACAGATGACCTGATAGCCACCTGCCGTCAGGACCATCGAAAGCGTGTCGCGAACTGCAGGGTCGTCATCGACTACGAAAATCTCCCCGCGGGAGGGGACTTTTTCAGTCATGTTGCATCGCCCATGCGTGGTGGAAAGTGACGCACACTCGGATAGCAGTATCCAATTCCAAACCTAAACAGACGCTACCGTATTTGTACGGGACGGCGGCTTAACGCACAAGTAGCAACGCGTTCCTAAAACGAACGTGAGGAGTGCATCAATGCAGAACGTAACAGCCGACGCTGTCGGGCGGGCGCCCCAAGACGGCAATGATGCGTATGGCGCGGTCGTTGCGGACCTCGTGCGCCTGATCGAGCGCGTCCAGTCGAGCCAGCGCCTGATTGAACGGGCGATGGCCGGCGAAACAGCGTTCGGTGGCCACGAAAGTTCCGCAAACGTCGTCGTGCTGGACGACGTGTCACCCCGTTACATGAAAGCTGCCGCCGCCCTGCAGGCCTGCGACACCAATCTCGGCGCCGCGCTCCATGCCCTCATGGACTCCGGCAAAGGCGACGCTCACGCGCGGCAAGCGCGCCCCTGCCCTTGACCGTCGGAGTGGAAGCGGACCGCGCCACCGGATCGCACGATACGCGGCCGCGACAGCTTCACGGGGCGACCGGCGCGCGTTCGGGTCAGGTAACTGGCTGCCGCTCTGGACAACGTCGGCGCCAAAGACGCGCAAGGCTACGTCCGTCCGCCTGAACGGCCTCAGGCCATTCGCTCGTCTGCCTTCGACGACGCGCCCGACCGCTTCTTGGCGTGCTTGCCTCGCAGGAATTGAATGTCCATTTCCGTGCCGTTGACGCGGACCAGTTCGCACCGGCGATAGGCAAGGCCGGTCGATGACAGCAGCAGGAAAAACTCCTTGAGATTGAGGCCCTGAATGGAACCCTCAACGGTCAGCACCGCGTCGGTATCCGAGATCGAATTGAGTT
>PNLC01000600.1 GCA_013822885.1 Bradyrhizobium sp. | reverse complement strand
CGGCACCTTGTCCGCCGGTGGCGTATTGCGGCTGCGCTGGGTGCGGACGATGCCGTCGATGATGGTCATGCCAATGCCGGGCAGGTCGCCGAGCTGCACGCTCTCGAGGATGTTCTTGCCCGGCGAATGCTGTGCCTTGTCCATCAGGACGAAGTCCGCGGAGCGGCCGACTTCGATGATGCCGCAATCGAGCTCGCGCATGCGGGCGGTGTTGCCGGTCGCGAGACAAAACGCGAGTTCGGCGGGCAGGTCGCCGAGCGAAGACAGCATCGAGACCATCCGCAGGATGCCGAGCGGCTGCACGCCGGAGCCGGCCGGCGCGTCGGTGCCGAGGATGACGCGGTGGAGATCGCCCATCTCGCGCGCAATACGGAGCGTGAACAGCGCCGAGCGCTCGTTGCCATTGTGAACCAGCTCCAGCCCGCGCTTGCAGCCCTCGCAGATGCAGCGGATCTGGTCGTCGGGCAGCGCCGTGTGGCCGCCATTGATATGGCCGACCACGTCGGTGTCGGCCTCCAGCACCACGTCCTTGTCGATCAGCCCGGAGCCGGGAATTGAAGGCCCGCCGGTGTGGATCGTGCTCTGGATGCCGTATTTGCGCGCCCAGCCCACCATCTTGCGCGCGGTCGGGCCGTCCTTGACGCCGCCGAGCCCGACTTCGCCGAGCAGCTTGACGCCGGCTGCGGCCAATTCCTTGAAATCGTCCTCGACCATTTCGCATTCGATCACAGGCGCGCCAGCATGGACCTTCACGCCGCCGGGACGCAGCGTCCAGAATGCGCGCTGCGCGAAGATCGCCATCGCCTTCAACCCGACGACGTCGCGCGGTCGGCCGGGCATATGCACTTCGCCCGCGGAGATCATGGTGGTAACGCCGCCGTGGAGATAGCTGTCGATCCAGTTGGTCTGGTTCTGCCGCGGCGTCCAGTCGCCGGCGACGGGATGGACATGGCTGTCGATCATGCCGGGGGCGACGGTGGTGCCGTTGGCATCGACGATGGTGGTGGCGTCCTCGGTATTGACGTCCTTGAAGCGGCCAATGGCGGTGATCCTGCCGTTTTCGGCCACGATCGTGTCGGCATCGAGGATCGGTCTCTCCAAAGCCCCCGACAGCAACAGCCCGATATTGCGGATCACCAGCTTGCTCGGGCCGGTTGCCTGGGGCGTATCGTGGGCCATGGTTTTTCCTTTTGGTTCAATGCCTTCGTTGGACATTCTGCCCGGCTTGACGATCCGATCAAGCTGGATTATTCATTCGTATACGAACGATTGTATACAAATGATTTGAGCATCGCAATCGGCCACCAGGCGAGACGGATCCGCAAGATGAGCAATTTCAACCAGGAAAGCGTCCTCAGCGTCCATCACTGGACCGACACGCTGTTCAGCTTCACCACCACGCGCGATCCCTCGTTTCGTTTCCGGAACGGCGAATTCACCATGATCGGGCTGAAGGTCGGCGAGAAGCCGCTGCTGCGCGCCTACTCGGTCGCCAGCGCCAACTATGAGGACCGGCTCGAATTCTTTTCGATCAAGGTGCCGGACGGGCCGCTGACTTCGCGGCTCCAGCACCTGAAGCAGGGCGACGAGATCATCGTCAGCCGCAAGGCCACCGGCACGCTCGTCATCGACAACCTCGAGGACGGCCGCAACCTCTATCTGATCGGCACCGGCACCGGGCTCGCGCCATTTCTTTCCGTGATCAAGGATCCGGAAACCTATGAGCGCTTCGAAAAGGTGGTGCTGCTGCACGGCTGCCGGCGCGTGAAGGAACTCGCCTATGGCGAGATGATCACCGAAAGGCTGCCGAACGACGAACTGATCGGCGAGTACATCCGCAACCAGCTCATCTATTATCCGACCGTGACGCGCGATCCTTTCCGTAACCGCGGCCGTATTACCGACCTGATCAACTCGGGCAAGCTGTTCGGCGATATCGGGCTGGCCTCGCTCGATCCCGCACATGACCGCGTCATGATCTGCGGCAGTCCGGCGCTGGTGGCGGACACGCGCGCGTTGCTTAACGGCAAGGGGTTTGTCGAAGGCAATCACGGCGAGCCGGCGCAGTTCGTGGTCGAGAAGGCGTTCGCGGAGCGCTGAACGCCTAACTAAGGCCGCACCGCCGGCGCTTCCATCGGCATGCCGCGCGCCCGCGACATCAAATACAGTTCGAGATCAACCAGTTCCGGTGAGCCGTAATCATAGGGCTGCGCCCGTATCCCGGTGATGCAGGCGCGCAGGCGCCGCTGCAGCGATCCCAGCGATTGCCATTCCAGCCGGTAGAGCGGGTACCCCGTTGGGTGCCCCTGCGTGATCGCCGAGCCGGCGAGCCGCCTGTCCCAGTTTTCGTCGTGACAATTAGTGCAGCCGAGATTGAGCTGCCCCTGGCGCTTCATGAAGAGGTCGCGCCCCCGGGCGATGAACGGCGCGAGTTGCGGGTTGCTGCCGGTTTCGATCGCCACGCCCTGCGACTGCCGCGCGATGAAGGCGGTGAGCGCGAGGAGGTCGCGGCTCTCGGGCGGCAGCGGCGTCGCCTGCTGCCGGTTGCTGCGGCAGAGATTGATGCGCTGTGCCAGATCGACGGGGCGGCCAAGCACCGCATCGAAAACGGGGTAGCGCGCTGCGACACCCTTCATGCTGATGCGGGCATTGTCGTGGCAATCGGCGCAGGCCTTATTTGCCGTACCGGTTTTGCGCTTCCACAGCGTCTCGCCATCGAGCACCCAGAGCATGCCGGGGTTGGCGGTGTCGTCGTCCTGCATCGCCCGGGTTTCCGGCTTCATGAAGCTGTAGCCCGAGCGGCGCTCCGCTTGCGGGATTTCGGCGGCGCAGACGGCACCTGCAACCAGCAGCGCGGCGGCGATGATGCCGGCGATTTTCATTCGACCGTGATCGAAGCGGATGCGGTTTCGGAAAGACCGCGGTCGCCGATCCATTCGAATTCGAACTTGCCGCTCTCGGTCACGGTCGTGAAGAAGGTGATGAACGGGTTCGCGGCGATCGCCGGAAACAGATC
>PNLC01000599.1 GCA_013822885.1 Bradyrhizobium sp. | reverse complement strand
ATCGTCCTTGCCCTTGTTGGCGACGAATTTGAGGAACGGCACCGAGGAAACCTCGACCTGCTCGTAGGCCATTTCGTTGAGTTTGGGGATGACGAGGTCGGTTGCGTCCTTGATGCGATGAAAGTAAGAGTTGTAGGTTGCCTGGTCCCACTGGAAGAACTGGGTGTCGTTGATGAAGTTCTTCACCAGGAAGTACTTGGCGCCCTGCATGAAACCTGCGGTCTCGGCGATTTCATCCAGCGAGGCGATCGAGGGGCCGAGGATATGGAACACGGCAAAGGTGATCTGTCCGGCCTTCGCCGCATCGAGGAACCCGATGTCGCGCAGCGAGGCCAGCGCCGGGGACAACAGTCCGGCGCGAACGTCGATCACGGTGACGGAGGGGCTGGCCGCATTGAGCGTATCGAAAATCTTCATCTGGTCCGCGGTCGTCGTCATGTCGACGATCTCGGTGATATCGGGGTGGAACCGCTTCAGGGTACCGCGCGGGGATTCAGTGTCGAACGCCCGGGTCGGTACGTTATTGGCACTGAAATAGTCCAGCAGCGTTCGCGACACGGTCGTCTTGCCGACCCCGCCCTTGTCCGCGCCGACCACAATAACAACTGGCTTTGCCATGGAATTCCTTTGAACAACCTTCACCGACCGCGGGAGCGATCGGCAGCCCCATTCCCTGCTTTGGGCGCGACCATGGCAGAAAAAAGGGAGAATTCAATTCCTTAGAAGCGCATCGCCACCATTCGTGCGGAATTTCTTGGCCCGGAAGGTCGGCCGCCGCAGGACCCTAGCTGTGCCGGCCCCAGGGACCCTCCGACGGGCCGGGAGGAGCGCCAACCGAGCCGCCAGTGCGGTTGCCGGCATCGTTCCAGGGACCTCGGGGAACCGGTGGCGGGAGTTGGTCGGCCGCCACCTGCTGGTGCTCCGGCGCGTCTGCCTCATCCGAAGGCACGGCCAGCGGTCCGGGATCGCGGCCGCCGGCGTACTGCACCAGCGCCTTGACGCGGTTCTCCACCGAGGGGTGGGTGGCGAACAGATCGGCAAATCCCTCGCGCGGATTGTCGACGCAGAGTTCCATCACCGCCGAGGTGGCGCCGGGGAGTTCGCCGCGATTCTCGATCTTGCGCAGCGCCGAGATCATGGCGTCGGGATTCTTGGTCAGCTCGACCGAACCGGCGTCGGCCAGGAATTCCCGCGACCGTGACAGCGCCAGCTTGACGACCTGCGACAACAGCCAGGCGAGCACGATCAGCGCAACCGCAATGATGATGGCAAGGATCGCGCCACCGGCGCCCTTGCTGTCGCGATCGGACGAGGAGGAAGACGACGAGGAAGACGAGCGGCGGCTGGAGCTCCATGGCACGTTGGTGAACATCCGGAACATCAGTTCGCCGAAGAAGCCGATCACGCCGGCGATGATCACGGCGACCACCATCAGCTGCACGTCGCCGTTGCGGATATGCGTGAGCTCGTGGCCGAGCACGGCCTCGATCTCCTGGTCGTTGAGCGCGGCCAGAAGCCCCGATGTGACCGTCACCGAATATTGCTGCCGGTTGAGGCCGCTTGCGAATGCGTTCAGCGCCGGGCTGTCCATCACCTTCAGCTTCGGCATCGGGATGCCGCGCGAGATGCAAAGATTTTCAAGCAGATTATAGAGCCGCGGCTGCTGCTGCCGCGTCACGCTCGCGCCGCCGGTGACGGCGTCGATCATGTTCTGATGAAAGAAATAGGCGATCGCGATCCACAGCACGGCAGCGACGGTGGCGTAGGGAAGGGCCGTAAACAGGTCGCGCCGGGCGTGCGTCAGGTAGAAGCCGAGCGATTTGTTGCTGTTCATCAGCACTTCGGCGACCAGCGCGCCGGCAAACACCATCACGTAGATCAGCAGAAACAGCCCGGCCAGCAACAGCATCGAACGAACCTTGTTCGACGAGATATGCGTGTAGAGACCGTAGGCGGCCATGATGGGCTGCTTTGCCGGGCGCTATGGAGCCTTAGAACTTCACCGTCGGCACCGTCTCGACTTGCGTACGGCTGGCGCCGAGATCGAAGAATTCCTTGCGGGTGAAGCCGAACATGCCGGCAAACAGTGCCGCGGGCAGTTGCTGGATGCCGGTGTTGTATTCCTGGACCGCGTTGTTGAAGAAACGGCGGCTGGCCGCGATCTTGTTTTCGAGGTCGGAGAGTTCGCTCGCAAGCTGCTGGAAATTGGCGTTGGCCTTGAGGTCTGGATAGGCCTCCGACAGCGCGATCAGGCGCCCGAGCGCGCCGCTCAACTGGTTTTCGGCGGCACCGACCTGCGCCGGACCCTGCGCGGTCATCGCGGAATTGCGCGCCTTGATCACGTCGTCGAGCGTGCCGCGCTCATGCTGCGCGTAGCCCTTGACGGTCTCGACCAGGTTCGGGATCAGGTCGTGGCGCTGTTTGAGTTGCACGTCAATGTCGGCAAAGGCCTGGCTGACGCGCTGGCTGAGCGCGACCAGGCGGTTATACGCGCCGAACGCGAACAGCACGATGATGACGATGACGCCGAGAACGATCCAGCCGGTCGACATGGCAGGCAACTCCTGTGGGACGAAAAAGCGCGAAACGAGAGCAAAAGCGGGGCGTGCGGCGGCCCGCCCGCGAGGTGGGATATGACTTGGGGCTTGGCGTTAGTCGGAAGTAGGGCGGGAGAAGTTCATCTGCCCGTGTCCCGGACGCGGTGCAGCGTCTCTTGACGATGCACTGCAGAGCCGGGACCCATCGCCGCTGAGAACGATAGGCCCCGGCTCTGCTGCACGGAGGCCAACGTTCAATCGGTTGCTTCCATTACCGCATCGCCCCAGCGCCAGCGGCGCGCGCTGGCGTAATCCGCCTTGGCGCGGCGGGGCACTTTTGCGACAGCGAGACCTTCCGAGGTGCAGAGTTTCGCTGTGACCTCGACCTTGCTGACGGCCGGCTGCACCAGCACGCGGGAGGAGCGCTGACCTTCAACCGGCGCGCGCACCAGCGCGACATAGGAGAAGCGCTCATCCTCGAATGGCAG
>PNLC01000598.1 GCA_013822885.1 Bradyrhizobium sp. | reverse complement strand
ACGTTCGAGCCGCCGACCACGTCGGTGAAGATCACATCGGGCTTGGTCAGCTTGATCTTGTTGATGACGGAATTGAACTGGGTGCTGCCGAGCGCGTAATATTCCTCGCCGACCACCTTGCCCTTCAGCACGTTCTCGACGTGCTTGCGCGCGATCTTGTTCGAGGTGCGCGGCCAGATGTAGTCCGAACCGATGAAGAAGAAGGATTTTGCGCCCTTCTCCTTGGCGATCCAGTTCAGGCCCGCGAGGATCTGCTGGGTCGCTTCCTGGCCGGTGTAGATGACGTTCTTGGACTGCTCGAGGCCTTCATAGAAGGTCGGGTAGTAGAGCATGCCGTTGTACTGTTCCATGACCGGCAGCACCGCCTTGCGGGATGCCGAGGTCCAGCAGCCCATGATTGCCGCTACCTTGTCGTTGACGAGAAGCTTCTTGGCCTTTTCGGCAAACGTCGGCCAGTCGCTGGCGCCGTCTTCCTGGATGAACTTGATCTTGCGCCCGAGCACGCCGCCCATCGCGTTGATCTGTTCGATCGCGAGCTTTTCCGCCTGGATCGAGCCGGTTTCCGAAATCGCCATCGTGCCGGTGGCGGAGTGCAGGATGCCGACGGTGACTTCAGTATCGGTCACCGCGAGACCTGTGGTGTTGACCGTCGCGGTTGCAGGACCGGCCCCGAACGATGGCCTCGGAAGCACCGAAATGAGCGGCAGCGCCGCCGCGCCGAGCAGCAGTTTGCGGCGAAACGGCGACTGCAGCCCCTTGTTTGGTTCGTCTGACATGAGCACCCCATTTTTGGTTCGTGAACGCTTATTGGTCAGGCGAGGATTGCCTAGAATTGTGCACTGCACAGATACGCAAGATCGCGTATATTGCACCGCAAAATAGCGACGTAGGTTTGGTACGGGGTTTGCTGGCTACGCAGGGAGGCCAGTTGAACCGGGCAGGAGTAGCAAAGTGGCAGGGCGGCAGCGGATTGACCGCGTCAGGCGCCAATACAATCAATGGGTCGCTAACCAGACGCTGGAAGACTATGCGCTGCGCTTCACCGCCAAGAGCGCGCGTCGATGGTCGGCCGCCCGCGTCGCCAACACGGCGCTCGGCGCGATCTCCTTTCTCGCCCTCGAAGCGATCGGCGCCACCATCACGCTGAATTACGGCGCCGCCAACGCCACCGCCGCCATCCTCGTCGTCAGCGTCATCATCTTCCTGTGCGGGCTGCCGATCGCCTACCATGCCGCCAAATGCGGCATCGATATCGACCTGCTGACGCGCGGCGCGGGGTTCGGCTACATCGGTTCGACCATCACCTCCCTGATCTATGCCTCCTTCACATTCATCTTTTTCGCGCTCGAGGCGGTCATTCTCGCGGTTGCGCTGGAGATGTGTTTCGGCATTCCGCGGCCGATCGGCTATCTGATCAGCGCGGTCGTCATCATCCCGCTGGTGACCTACGGCATCACGCTGATCAGCCGCTTTCAATTGTGGACGCAGCCGATCTGGATCATCCTTCACATCCTCCCCTTCGTCGCGATCGCCTACGCCAACCCGCAGTCCTTCTCCGAGTGGCGCAAGTTTTCCGGCGAGCATGGTGATCCCGGCGGCCATCTGGATCTGCTGCTGTTCGGTACCGCAGCATCGGTGATATTTTCGCTGGTGGCGCAGATCGGCGAGCAGGTCGACTTCCTGCGGTTCCTGCCGCGTGACCGCCGCACCTCGCGCACGTCATGGTGGATCGCGTTGCTCAGCGCCGGCCCGGGCTGGATCATTTTCGGTGCCCTCAAGCTGCTGCTGGGCTCGTTCCTCGCCTACTTCGCGCTGAGCCACGGCGTCTCCAGCGAGCACGCCGCCGAGCCCGCGCATATGTATCTCGAAGCGTTTCGTTACGTGCTGTCACAGCCGGACCTGGTGCTGGCGCTGACCGGCACCTTCGTCATTCTCTCGCAGATCAAGATCAACGTCACCAACGCCTATGCCGGCTCGATCGCCTGGTCGAACTTCTTCTCGCGCCTGACCCACAGCCATCCCGGCCGCGTGGTCTGGCTCGTGTTCAACGTCATGGTGGCGCTGCTCTTGATGGAAATCGGCGTCTACAAAGCGCTGGAGCAAACGCTGGCGCTCTATTCCAACGTCGCAATCGCATGGGTCGGCGCGCTGGTCGCCGATCTCGTCATCAACAAGCCGCTCGGCCTCCGCCCGCAGCACATCGAGTTCAAGCGCGCCCATCTCTACGACATCAATCCAGTCGGCGTCGGCGCCATGACGATCGCGACCATCGTCTCGATCAGCGCGTTCTATGGCTTTTTCGGGCCGACAGCGAAGGCGCTGTCCGCCTTCGTGGCGCTCGCGGCCGCCTTCGTCACCGCGCCGTTGATCGCATGGGCGACCGACGGAAAATATTACATCGCACGCAAGCCCAAGCGCAGCTGGCAGAACCTCGAAGCGATCCAATGCTGTATCTGCGAACATTCGTTCGAGCCGGAGGATATGGCCTCCTGCCCCGCCTATGCCGGCCCGATCTGCTCGCTGTGCTGCTCGCTCGATGCGCGCTGCCACGATCTCTGCAAGCCGCACGCGCGAATTGGCGCGCAGGTGTCGGAGACGCTGGGCAAGATACTGCCGGAACCGATCTACGCCCGGATCAATTCCCAGTTCGGGCATTATATCGGTGTGTTCGCGGTCTCCGCCGGCCTCGTCGGGCTGACGCTCGGGCTGATCTACCTCCAGACGTCCGCAACGGTTGCGGTCGACAATCTGCTTCTGTCCGACGTGCTGTGGAAGGTGTTCTTTGCACTGACCATCATCATCGGCGTGGTGGCGTGGCTGTTCGTGCTGGCGCAACAAAGCCGCCGCGCGGCGGAAGCGGAAACCCGGCGGCAGACCACGCTCCTGATCCAGGAAATCGATGCGCACAAGCGCACCGATGCCGAGTTGCAGCGCGCCAAGGAGGTCGCGGAGTCCGCCAACCTCGCCAAGAGCCGGTACGTGGTGGGCCTCAGCCATGAACTGCGCTCGCCGCTGAACGCAATCTC
>PNLC01000597.1 GCA_013822885.1 Bradyrhizobium sp. | reverse complement strand
CCGCTGCCACAGCGCGCTGGCCGAATTGATCTGCCGTGGCTCGCCCTCCTCCGGAACGAGTTCGATCGGAAACTGGATGTTGTCGGACCAGGCGCGGACGATGCGCTCGATCTCGTGGGCCTCGAGATATTTCGCCGCATCTTTCTTCAGATGCAGCACGATCTCGGTGCCGCGCGTGACGCGAGCGGCATCCTCCTCGCTGGCCGGCGCGATCTCGAACCCGCTGCCGCCCGAGGACGACCAGACGAAAACCTGATCGGAGCCGGCGCGCCGCGAGGTGACGACGATGCGGTCCGCGACCATGAACGCCGCGTAGAATCCGACGCCGAACTGGCCGATCAGGCCGGCGCCGTCCTTGGCCTCGGTGAGGCGGGAGAGAAAGGACTTGGTGCCGGAGCGGGCGATGGTACCGAGATTGTCGATCAGTTCCTGCCGGTCCATGCCGATGCCGCTGTCGACGACGGCAAGCGTGTCCGCCTGCTTGTTCGGCACGATGCGGATTTTCGGCGGCTCGCCGTCCGTGATCAGTTCAGGCGCTGATATCGCCTCGTAGCGGAGCTTGTCGCAGGCATCCGATGCGTTCGAAATCAACTCGCGCAGGAAGATATCGGTCTCCGAATAGACCGAGTGCACCATCAAATTCAAAAGTTCGGCAACTTCGGCCTGAAAAGGCTGGGATTCGGCGGCGGTGGTCGTGGTCATACCGGGCTCACTGGCAAAACAAGCGGGTGGAAAGCCCTGATATAGCGATACCATCTGGAGTGGCAAGGTTGCCGGAAACCTGGAACGCCGCTGCCCTCCCCCCTTTACCGTTCGACGAACGCGCGCTCGAACTGATCCATGATGGGCTTGAACAGGTAGCTGAGCATGGTCCGGCTGCCGGTCTGCATGAAGACTTCCGCGGGCATGCCGGAACTGAGCTGCAGTCCGGCCAGCCGGCGGCGTTCTTCCTCCGGCAGCATGATCCGGACCGTGAAATAGGACATGTTGGTCTGCGTGTCCCGGGTGGTATCGGGCGAGACATACGACACCTCGCCGATCAACTGCGGCGTCACCCGCTGGTTGAACGCCGAGAAGCGGACATAGGCCTGCTGGCCCTTGCGCACCTGATCGATATCGTTCGGCTGCAGCCGCGCCTCGATCTGGAGGTCATCGGAGTCCGGCACCACCTCCATGATCGTATCGCCGGCGCGAATCACGCCCCCGATGGTGTGGGCGGCGAGTTGATGGATTACGCCCGACGTCGGCGCGCGCATCTCGATGCGGTTGAGGACGTCGCGCGCGGCGACGCCGCGCTCGGACAGTTCCGCTTCCTTGCCCTGCGCCTCGCCAAGTTCCTTGACGACCTCCGTCCGCACATCCTGATCGAGTCTTACGATCTGAAGCTGCGCTTCACCGATCTTGGCCCTGGTCTCGGCAATCGTGGAAATCAACTGGCCGCGTTCGCCCTCGATCCGCGCGCTCTCGCGCTGCAGGGTCGTGAGCCGCGCCATCGGGACGAGACGCTTGTCGAACAGCTCCTGCACGCCGGTGAGTTCGCCCGTGATCAATTCGAGTTGCTTGGCCTTGGCGGCGACCTGGGCCTCGAGGCCCTCGATCTCCTGGCCGAGCTGTGACACCTTGCTCTGTAGCAGTTCCTTCTGGCTCTCGCGCGCGGTCACCCGCGCCCGGAACAACGAAGCTTCTGACGCCAGCAGGTTCTTGACATTGCCGTCCTCCAGCCGCGCCGACATTTCGGCCGGAATAGCCGGGCGGGGCAGACCGTCGCGCTCGGCGGACAGCCGCGAGATCTTCGCGCGCACTTCGTCGAGTTGCTTGCTCACCACCTGCTGGTTGGCCTGCGCCTGCGTCGAGTCCAGCCGAAGCAGCAGGTCACCCGTGGTGACCCGCATGCCGTTGCGGACCGGAATCTGCGACACCACGCCACCGGTCGGATGCTGGATGGTCTTGACGTTGGACTGGACCACCAGGTTGCCCGGCACGACGACGGCGCCCGAAAGCGGCAGCAGCACCATCAGACCGAACGCGAGCCCGCCGACCACCAGGAGCGCCCGTAGCCCGGTGCGCAATTCGTGCTCATAGGCACGCCCCGCCCGCTGCACGATGCTTTCGCCGGGTTCACCGGCAGCATCAGCCAAGCCGTCGCGATTGACGAGAAACGCAACGCTCTTGCTGACGCCCTGGCGGGCGATGTCGACCATACGCCCCTGTGAGCGTCCGGACACGACGGCGCTGGCCGGAATCGATGGGGCAAGGCGCGGCGCCTCGATCCGAAGCGGATCCCGTATCTCCAGCGTGGGTTCGATCTCGAGCACCGGCCTCGGCGCGTGCTTTTCCGCGGGTCTCGACGCGGGCCTGGGTGCAGGCTCTGGTGCGGGTCTTGTTGCAGGTCTTGGTGCAGGTCTCGCTGAAGGTCTTGTTGAAGCGCTTGGGATGTTGATCAGTGACGGATCGTCGGGCGCAATGATCGGCCCCCGCGTGCGCTGCGGGCCCATGAGTTCCGGTTCGCGCACGGCCTGGCTGCCGCGCGCCGCCGGTGCGTCGCCATCAGGGGCATCGCCCTGAAAGCCGAACGGCCCGAGCCACGCATCCAGCACCCGTCCCATCTTGCCTTTCTTTTTGGAACGTTTCGGCCGCGCCTGCGGGCGCGGTGGACGCCGGCCCTGCGAACGCTGGTTGTCAGGTGGCGCGCGTCGCGGCTGCGGCCGGTCCGGTTCGGGCCGATTCTCCTGATCGAAGGCCTGCCGCAGCCGCTGCAGTTCGAGGATCAGCGCCTCGCCCTGCGGCCCGGCGGCATCGCCATCGGCCTCGTGCATCCGCAGTCGCGCGGATCGTTCGTCGGCATGCATCGGGTCGATCATCTTCATGACGGAATACTCTCGGCGAGTTGTGGCCGCGGCTCTGCTTTCGCTTGCGGCAAAGCCGGCTCCTTCTTGCCGTTGGCGGCCTTGACGCGTGCAAACACTTCCGCGCTCGGGCCGAACGCAATCAACTTGCCATCGTAGAGCACCATCGTCATGTCGAGC
>PNLC01000596.1 GCA_013822885.1 Bradyrhizobium sp. | reverse complement strand
TGAAAGAGACAAGCGTGCAAGATGCCGGCGCGGAATCCGTATCCGCCGCCGGCAACTGAGCATGAAGCTGCTCGGCTTCCTGAACCTCAGGCGGATCAGCGGGCAGATCGCAGCGCTGGTGGTGGTATCCATCATCGCACTGCATCTGGTCATCACCGCGAGCTTTATGATCAACCGGCCGGACCAGCCGGATCATGCCGCCGACCGCGGCCACGCCCAGCTCACCAGCGCGATCCAGTTGCTCGGCGCGGCGCCGGCTTCCGAACGGCCGCGCCTGATGGCCGATATCGCGCGCGCCTTTCCGCACCTCGGCATCGCGCCGCTTGCCTCAGAGCCGGCTGCGGCGACGCGTGAAACCGGGGACAGGCATCTGCATTTCCTGCAGCGCCGCCTCGGCGACGGCTACCGTATTTTCGCCGCCGAAGGCGATGGCGACACGCGAAAGCTCGGCATCGTGCTGCCTGACGGTGCGGTGCTGTCCGCAAGCCTGCTGACGGATCAACGACCGCGCCCGCCCTTCATGGGCAGTCCCTGGATGATGACGCTGCTGTTCGCGGTCATCAGCGTCACCCTGCTCGGACTGTGGGCGGCGCGCGCCCTCGCCGCGCCGCTGTCCTCGTTTGCGAAGGCGGCGGAAAGTTTTAGCCTGAACGGCGGCACGGCGCTGCTTCCGGAACACGGACCGGAGGAAATCCGCTCGGTGGCGAAGGCGCTAAATCGAATGCGTGAGCGGATCACCGGACTGATCGATGACCGGACAAAAATGCTCGCCGCCATCAGCCACGATCTGCGCACGCCGATCACGCGGATGCGGCTGCGCTCGGAGTTCATCGAGGACGAGGCCCATCGCGGCCGCATGCTCGCCGATCTCGACCAGATGCGCTCGATGCTGGAGTCCGTGCTCTCGTTTCTGCGCAACGACCGCAAGCTCGAGGCGATGACGCTGGTCGACATCGCCAGCACGCTGCAGCTCGTGACCGATCAGTTCGGCGACATGGGACGCAAGGTCGCCTACGACGGCCCGGCTCATGCGCTGGCGACCGTGCGGCCCGACGACCTTTACCGCACGATCACGAATCTTGTGGAAAACGCCGTCCGCTTCGGCGGACAGGCCACCGTCCGCCTTCGGGTGTCGGCGGAACAGATGACGATCGAGGTCGAGGACGACGGTCCCGGCATTTCGGACGCGCTGAAGAACGACGTGCTGGAACCGTTCGTGCGCGGCGACGACGCCCGCAACATGGATGAAGCGGCAGGCTTCGGTCTCGGGCTGTCGATCGCCCGCGCCATCGTGCTCGCGCACGCCGGCGCGCTGTCGCTGCACGATCGGCAGCCGCACGGTTTGATTGTTCGTGTTGAATTGCCGGTTCGTCAGAGCCGGCAGTCCGCCGCCTAAAATGGTTCAGGCCGCGAGTGCATCCGGATGGGCTTCCTCGTAAATCGCGATCGCTTCGAAGCGATAGTCGCAGGCGCGGCAGAACCAGAGGAACGACGTGCGGCCCGGGCTGCTTTCGACCCAGTCGGGTCGCGGGATCAGCTTGCCGCACTGCGCGCAGGGATTTCCACGGGGCAAATAGCCGGAATCGAGTCGAGCCATAGGCGCATCTCCCTTCGGACTTTTGTTCTGATTTTGTCGTTTGATTGATGAGACAGCTTAGCTGTTGATTGATGAGACAGCTTAGCTGTCAAAACGCACGCTTTACGCCGGGGAAACTCTTTACACCTTGACTGTGTCCTTTGCACGCGATTCCTGCGCGGCGGCGAGACGCCGACAAATTTTCTCGGGCGCAATGCACTGCTCACGCAACGTAGCATTGCTACACCATTCTGAGCGATGTCAGTCGCGCGCATCTGGCCGCAATGCTGCCGTCTTTTCGCCGCACCGCCGCCCGCTGGCCTCAATAGTCCGAAGATGCAATTCCCGACCAGCCAGAGATTGTATTATGAAAATTTTGCCCAACCTTGCGCTCGCAGCCTTCGCCGCATTGCTGCTCTCGCCCGAAGCAAACGCGCAGAGCCGCGCGCAGTATGAAAGCATGGTCGCGACCCATGCCAGCGCCAACAACGTGCCGGAAGCGCTGGTGCACCGCGTGATCGTGCGCGAGAGCAAGTATCATCCGCACCTGGTCGGGCGCGGCGGCACCATCGGGCTGATGCAGATCAAGCTTCCGACCGCGCGCGGCCTTGGCTACACCGGCGACGCCGCGGGCCTGCGCGATCCCAACACCAATCTCGCCTGGGGTACCAAATATCTCGCCGGCGCCTATCGCGCCGCCAACGGCGATCACAGCCGCGCCGTGCGCTATTATGCGAGCGGCTATTACTACGCCGCCAAGCGCCAGCGGCAGGATCGCCCGCTGCAGATCGCACCGGTGCTGGCGAGTGCCAAGTCGAAAAGCGTCCCGGCGCCGGCTCCCACTGACGCCAACGCGATGCAGACCGCGAAGTAGCCGCTGATCTCGTGTCCCGGGCGCGGTGCAGCGCGCAAGCGCTGCTCCGCAGAACCGGGACCCAACTTGCCGCACCCGCCAGGCCCCGGCTCAGCAGCGCACCGCTTGCGCGCTGCGCTGCGTCCGGGGCGCAAATGCAGTGCAGTTCCGCGGATTAGCCGCGTTGACACCCCGTCCCAACAGCCTACATTAGACCTGTTCCGAGGGGTGCTCCGTGAGGAGCTGAGATACCGCACGCTTGGGCCGGCTACTTCGAAGTAGATGGTCCTGGACCGCGGTGACCCTTTGAACCTGATCCGGGTCATGCCGGCGAAGGGACAGGGATGTACCAGAAGGCAGATTTGCGGGGGGATTCCCCCGTTTCCATCATCGGCGCGGGCATTGCCGGCGCATGGCAGGCGTTGCTGTTCGCACAGGCCGGCCATCCCGTCACCCTGTACGAGCGCAGTGACGCCGATATGACGCTTTCCACCAGCCACTGGGCCGGCGGCATGCTGGCGCCGTGGTGCGAGGCCGAGACTTCGGAACCGGTGATCGGCCGGCTCGGCGTCCGCTCGCTCGACCTGTGGCGCGAGCATTTTCCC
>PNLC01000595.1 GCA_013822885.1 Bradyrhizobium sp. | reverse complement strand
GGCGGCGCATGCCGCGCCGACCGCGATCGCGAAATCCGCGAGGCCTTGTTTCCCGAAGACCTCGTGATGCCCGCAAGCTGCAACATCAAGGGCAAGTACGCGGTCCGCGCGCGCGTCACCGGGAACCTCGGCATCTATCATTTGCAGGCGTGCCGCTCCTATCCAGGCCTGGGCAATCCCGACCGCTGGTTTTGCTCCGAGGACGACGCCCAGGCCGCCGGGTTCCGCAGGGCTTACAATTGTCGCCCGGCAACAAAGACCAAATGAAGCTGGCAAAGCCGCCGTCTCCTGTGTGAAACTGCCGGCAAAGGTTGCCGGCCCGCAATGACTTCCTCCGACACTTCGAACGTCCTGCCCGAATCTGCCACCGATCGCTTGCGGCAACATCTGCAGCAGATCGCGAGCGAGCGCGACCGCGCCCATCGCGCGCTTCAGGAACGCGAAGCCGAACTGGCGCGGATCCAGCGCATCGGGCGCGTCGGCGGAGTTGAAGTGGACTTCCGCGAGGGATTCAAGAACCGCCGCTCGCCGGAATATCTCATCATCCACGGCCTGCCGCCGGACGCCGCCAACGAAACCCACGAACAATGGGTCGAGCGGGTCCACCCCATCGACCGCGAGCGCACGGTCAAGCAGTTCCTCGATGCGCTTGCCGGCCGCGACGAGGACTATAACGCCACCTATCGCATCGTGCGGCCGAGCGACGGCGAGACGCGCTGGATCGATGTCGTCGCCAAGATCGAACGCGACAGCGAAGGACGTGCGCTGCGGCTGGTCGGTGCCCATATCGACGCTACCGACCGGATGCTGGCCCAGGAAAAACTGCGCGAAAGCGAGGAGCGTTTTCGCCTGATCGCCGACAGCGCGCCGGTGCCGATGTGGGTCACCAAGCTCGACCGCACGCGCTCCTTTGCCAACCGCGCCTATGTCGATTTCCTCGGACTGCCGTTCGAGGAAGCCATCGCGTTCGACTGGCGCAAGCGGCTTCACCCGGACGATCAGCAGCGGGTCGTCCAGGAATCGATCGCCGGCGAAGCCTCGCTCAAGCCGTTCGTGCTGGAAGCGCGCTACAGCAACGCCGCGGGCGAATGGCGATGGCTGCGCTCGGAATCACAGCCGCGCTGGGACCCGACCGGCAACCACATCGGCTTCATCGGCGTCGCCCACGACATCACCGCCGCCAAGCACGGCGAGCGCGACCTGCGGCAGTTGAACGAGATCCTGGAATTGCGGATCAGGGAGCGAACCGCGCAGCTCGAATCCAACGAAGCGCAGATGCGCGCGATCCTGGAGACCAGCCATCAGTCCCAGGTACTGCTGAACCTGCAGGGCGATCTGCTGTATGCGAACCGGACGGCGCTGGCGGGAATCCGTTCCGAGGCCAGCGAGGTGATCGGCAAGCCGTTCTGGGAAACGCCGTGGTTTTCCGGCACCGAAGGCATGCGTAACGCCGTCCGCGAGGCCTTCTTCGCGGTGATGCGGGGCGAGGAAATCCGGACCGAGATGCGGCTATCGCTGCCGATCGGCGAGCGCTATTTCGACTTTGCGATGCGCCCGCTGCGCGACCAGTACGGCGCGGTGATCGGCGCGGTTCCGGAAGCCGTCGACATCACCGAGCGCCGCCAGGGCGAGGAAGCGCTGCGCCAGTCGCAGAAGATGGAAGCGGTCGGGCAGTTGACCGGCGGCGTGGCGCACGACTTCAACAATCTCCTGACCATCATCCGCTCGGCGACCGACTTCCTGCGCCGCCGCGAACTGCCGGAAGAACGCCGCCGGCGCTACATCGACGCCATTTCCGACACCGTCGAGCGTGCCTCCAAGCTGACCGGACAATTGCTGGCATTTGCCCGCCGGCAGCCGCTGAAGCCGCAGGTTTTCAATGTCAGCACGCAGGTCGAGGCGGTGGCCCAGCTCATCCGCCCCCTCGTTGGCGCGCGGATCCGGATCGATGTCGAGATTGCTGACCGCGGCTGCTTTGCGATTGCCGACATCGCCCAGTTCGAGACCGCCCTGATCAATCTTGCCGTCAACGGCCGCGACGCCATGGACGGCGAAGGCCGGCTGACCATCGGGGTGCGCAAGGTGAACGGCATCCCTGCCCTCCGCGCCCAGCCCGCCCGCAGCGGCGACTTCGTCGCCGTCGCCATGGCGGACACCGGCGGCGGCATTGCGCCCGAGCTGCTCGAAACGATCTTCGAACCGTTTTTCACGACCAAGGAGGTCGGCAAGGGAACCGGCCTCGGCCTCAGCCAGGCGTTCGGCTTCGCCAAGCAATCCGACGGTGACATCGCGGTCGTGAGCCCGCCCGGCGAGGGCGCTACCTTCACGATCTATCTGCCGCAGGCTGCCGCACCCGTCGAAGCGATCGAAGCCGCGGCGCGCGGCAGCGAGCCGGCGACGCGGGGCCGCGGCTACCGGGTCCTCGTGGTCGAGGACAACGACGACGTCGGACAATTCTCCACCGAGCTTTTGGAAGATCTCGGCTACACGGTCCGCCGCGTCGCCAGCGCGGACTCAGCGCTTGCCATCCTTGCAAAGGACGAGTTCTCCGCCGACCTGGTATTTTCAGACGTCATCATGCCCGGCATGAACGGCGTCGAACTCGCCGGTCTCATTCGCGATCGCTACCCCGGCCTGCCGGTGGTGCTGACGAGCGGCTACAGCAACGTGCTGGCGGAGAGCGCGCACCAGGGCTTTGAGCTGATCCAGAAGCCCTATTCGGTGGAGCTGCTGTCGCGGATTCTCAGGAAAGCGATATCCGAAGCGCGTCCGTAGCAGAACACAACATCGATCACGCCGCCGCCTCGGCGCCGGGGCTACGCGACCCGAGCAGGCCGCGGATTTCGCTCGCCGGCCGCGCCGCGCTAAACAGATAGCCCTGCATCTGCGTGCAGCCCAGGCTCTGCACGGTCTCGCGCTGGTGCAGCGTCTCGACGCCTTCCGCCGTGGTGATCATGTTGCGGTCGGCGGCGATGCTGACCACCGCGCGGATGATCGAGGCCGACGAGGAATTGTGCGTCACTTCCCTGACGAAC
>PNLC01000594.1 GCA_013822885.1 Bradyrhizobium sp. | reverse complement strand
CAGACCGAGACCGCGCACGACAGCCTGTCGCTCCAGATGAACGCCTTCGACGAGCTGGTGAAGGATCGCGGCGGCGAGCTCGCGGAAAAATTCGCCCGCGACAGCGGCACGCTGGGGGCGCTGATCACGCGCCACATCTCGGAGTTCGACCGCACGGTCAAGACGTTCGGCGGCGAGATCGTCGAGCGCATGGGACAGCGGACCCAGGAGATCGGCGACAGCCTGAAGAACTACGTCGATACGTTCGACAACCGCCTGAGTTCGAACGCCGGCGAGATCACCGCCTCACTCGACCAGCGCCTGCTGGCGTTCGAAACCACGCTCGGCACCCGCGTCAGCAACCTCGACACCTCGCTCGACGGCAGGATCAAGTCGTTCGACGAAGCCATCGACGGTCGCCTGAAATCGCTCGAAGTGACCTTCGACACCCGCGCGAAATTCGTTACCGAAACCATCGACGGCCGCCTCGGCACGCTGACGTCTTCGCTGACCGAAGGCGCGGCCCAGGCGATCCAGTCGATCGACCAGCGGCTCGGTCAGCTCACCTCTTCCCTGACCGACGGGACCGCGCAGGCGATCGCGGCTGTCGACCATCGCATTTCCAACGTGACCGAGACTATCGACGGCCGCAGTGCGCAACTGACCGACACGATCCAGGCGCGGTTCCAGGATATCCAGCAGGGCATCGAGACCCGGGTCGGCGCCATCGCCGGCGACATCGATACCCGCGTTGCGCAGTTCGAGGACCTGCTCGGCTCGCGCATTGAAGCCGTGGCCGGCCGTATCGAAAGCAGCGGCCGCCAGGCCAGCGAAGACCTGATGTCGCGCGCGGAAATGCTGTCTTCCGGCATCAAGTCGCATGTCGAGGACGCGGAACGTGCGCTGACCAATCTCGTGGTCAACACGGCAGAGACCATCCAGACCGGCGCGCGCACCGCGCAACAGTCGCTGCTGACGGTTTCCTCCGATGTCAGCAACCAGTTGAAACTGGCATCGACCGAGGTCGAAGCCGCCCTCACCGCCGTCGGCACCGGCGCCGCAGGCTCGATCCTGACCAGCGCCCGCGACGCCCAGCAGACGCTGGTCGCGGCCTCTTCCGAGGCGGCCTCGCAGATCAAGTCGCTCGCCGCTGACGTCGAGCGCACGCTCTCGGCCGCGGGCGAAGCCACGGCGGCATCGGTGCTGGCCGGCGCACGTGAAGCGCAGACCACGCTGGTAACTGCGTCGGCGGACGCAGCCAACCACGTCAAATCGCTGGCCGCCGATGTCGAGCGCTCGCTGTCGGTCGCCGGCACCGCAACCGCCGACTCCGTCACCGCCGGCGCCCGCGAGGCGCAGAACACGCTGGTCGCCGCCTCCACGGAAGCCGCCAGCCAGGTCAAGTCGCTCGCCGCAGACATCGAGCGTTCACTGTCGATGGCCGGCACCGCGACGGCCGAGGCGATCACCTCGGGTGCGCGCGAAGCCCAGAATGCGCTGATAACCTCCTCGACCGATGCTGCGAGCAAGGTCCAGTCGCTCGCGGCCGACCTGCAGCGTTCGCTGTCGATGGCCGGCAATGCCACCGCCGAGTCGATCACGATGGGCGCTCGCGAAGCCCAGACCTCGCTGATCACGGCATCCACGGAAGCCGCCAACCACGTCAAGTCGCTCGCGATCGACGTCGAACGCACGCTCAGTGCGGTCGGGGCGGATACCGCCGCCTCCATCCTTGGGACCGCGCGGGAAGCGCACACCTCGCTGACGGCGATCTCGACAGACTCGGCGAGCCAGATCAAGGCGATCGCCGCCGACCTCGAACGCTCGCTGAGCACCGTCACCGCCCACACGACCGACACCATCCAGGCCACCGCCCAGAACGCGCAGAACGCGCTTTTGGCCGCAACGACCGAAGTCAGCTCGAATTTCAAGTCGGCGTCGGTCGATATCGAGCGCTCGGTGCTCGCCGCCAGCAGCAATTTCGGCTCGACGATGACCGGCAAGACCGACGAAATCGTCACCTACGTCCAGCAGCAGACCGATCGTCTGGCGCAGATCGTGGACAGCCGTCGCGGTTCGCTGGTGGAAGCGCTGAGCGGCAAGACCACGCAACTGACGACCGACATCGACCGCGTCACCGCCGACGCGCTGAAGGCGATCGAGACCCGCGGCCAGGTGTTTACGCAATCGATGTCGGCACACGGCTCGGAAGTCGCGCGCAGCATTACCACGGCGGGCGAGTTCGCCACCGGCTCGGTGGCCAAGTCGCTGAAGGATATCGAGGCGTCGACGCGTTCGGCCATCGACCAGTCGCGCCAGGTTTCGGTCGCGGCCGTCACCGAAATGCAGGAGACCAGCAAGATCCTGCGCACCGATACCGTAGCCCTGTTCGAGCGCCTGCGTGAGGGCAACATCCTGCTGCAGGAAGTGCTGACCGGCGCCCACGACAACCTTAACTCGCTGGAGCGCGCGCTGGTGACCCGCGTGGCCGATTTCGTGTCGGCGATGAACGACGTCACTTCCCGCAACGGCGTTGCGACCCAGACCCTGGAAGACCAGCTGACCGTCTTCAACAGCAAGACGTCGCGGGCGCTGGAAGACCTCGGCGCGCTGTCGAGCCAGTTCGAAAGCCACGGCAAGTCGCTGGTGGAAGCCGCTTCCCTCGTCGAGGAAGCCAACCGCACCACCACGGCGTCGGTCATCGACCGCAAGGATCAGCTCGAATCGCTGGTCACCACCATCGATCTGCGAACCACCGATCTCGAGCAGCGCCTGTCGCGCTTCACCGGTCTGCTCGACGAATCGCTCGCCGCGGCCGAAGAGCGTGCCCGCGACATCGCGCGCGTGGTGGCGGAAACCGCAGGCGCCGGATCGGCTGCGATCAGCCGGCAGTTCGAAGCGGTACGCACTGCGGCCGAGAACGAGCGGCAGCAGACCCTTCACGCCATGAACGACCTGTACCAGCAGAGCACCCAGGAAACGGATGCGATGTTCAAGCAGTCGACCGAGAGGTTCGGCACGATGGTGCAGGCCATGAAGCAGATGGCGGCCGAGATGCACCAGG
>PNLC01000593.1 GCA_013822885.1 Bradyrhizobium sp. | reverse complement strand
GTCCATTTCTGCGTCGTCAGGTAGACCGCCACGAACGGACCGAACCCGGTCTGGACGTCTGCGAGGAAGAAGATGAACCAGTCGAGGCCGCGCTGGCTTCCGCGCGACGGCTGCGGTTGCTGGTGTGGCGCGGGCGGCAGCGGCACGACATTGCCGCCGGCCGATCCCTCAGCGCGAGCGTCGTCAATCCGATCGTACGATTGGGATGGGCGCGCGACCAGGTCGCTTCTCCTCTAGTGATCGAAATCCCACGGCTGTAGGCGGCCCGCAGCGCCAAGCACGATGACCGGCGCGTCCTCTTTATATTCGGGCGCGGCCGCCACCTGTGCCTTGGTGAGTTCGAGCGTGATGCTGTCGCGCTTGCTGGCAACGCCTCCAAAACGGATCGCGTTCCAGTCGACCACGATTTTTCGGCTGCCCACGCCGAGAAAGCCGCCGAAATCGATCACCGCCGCACGCACGGTGCCCTCGCGGTCCACGATCACGTCGACGACGCGTCCCATATCCTCGTTCGCCGCACTGCGAACCTCGCGGCCAAGAATGCCGTGCGCATCGCGGGCGCCGATCACCGTGACCGACGGCGGAGGCGCCGGCGTCTTCGCGGGATCGGGCGCGGTGCGCGCCCCCTGTGTCGTCCCGGCATCCTGCGCAAAGGAGACCGCCGGTTCGGCGGCAAGGCCGGCCATCAGAACGACAATAAGGATACCAATTCGCATGAGGCCCTCCCGACTTCTAGATGCAAGAGCCGCGCATGGCTCCTAATGCGTCAATATGATCGAAACCTGAATCTGCCCGCGCGTTCGCAGTACCTCGAGCGACACTTCCTCGCCGTGACGGCGAACCCGCAAGTCAACGCTCGAAGGCCCCAGCTTCAGGTCGCGCAGGACGACCTCGTGGAGGAATTCCGGCAGGCGCGGGTCGCGAAGCCGTATCTCTCCGCGCGCGGCGTCGAATTCGAGACCGAGCGCCGCCTCCAGCAGCGTGAACGCCGTTGCGCTGGCCCACGCCTGCGGCGCGCAGGCGACGGGATAAAGCACCGGCCCGCGCCGCCGCTCGCGTCGGAATCCGCAAAACAGTTCCGGCAGCCGCCGCAGGTCCATATAGCTCGCCGCGTCGAACAGTCCCTTGAACAGATGCGCCACCGAGCGCTTCAGCCCGTAGCGTGCCAGGCCGAGTGCGATCAGCGCGTTGTCATGCGGCCAGATCGATCCATCGTGATACGACATCGGGTTGTAGCGGACTTCGCCAAGCGCGACGGTGCGGATGCCCCATCCGGAAAAGAACTTTGGACTCATCAGGTCCGCTGCGACCCGCCGGGCACGATCGGTTCCGACAATGCCGGTAAACAAAAGCTGCCCCGCATTCGATGTTCGCACCTTGCACGGCTGCTTGTCGCCGTCGAGCGCCAGCGCGTAGGTGCCGAGTTCCTCGCACCAGAACGCTTCCTCGAAGCGCTTGGCGAGACGCCGCGCGTCGGATTCCAGCACTGCGGCGCGGTCGTTCAGACCCAGGCGGCGGGCGCAACGCGCAGCGAGCTGTTTGCCGGCGAATACATAGCCCTGGACTTCCGCCAGCGCGATGTAGCCTTCCGCTAGTCTTCCATCGGCATGAAAGATGGCGTCGAACGAGTCCTTCCAGCCCTGGTTGGCAAGCCCCTGCTCCGTGGCGCGCTGGTATTCGACGAAGCCGTCCTTGTCGGGGTCGCCGGGACCGTTGATCCATTGCAGCGCCGCCTCGATCGCGGGCCACAACTCGGCGAGCGTCGCCTCGTCTCCGGTGCGCTCGACATAGAGACCGGCCAGCATCACAAATAGCGGCGTCGAGTCGACGCTGCCGTAATATTGCGCGAATGGCACTTCGCGCAGTGCCGCCATCTCGCCACCGCGCATCTCGTGCAGGATCTTGCCGGGCTCGGCATCGGCGCGCGGATCGACCGTTTTGGCCTGAAAGTAGGCAAGCCGCCGCAGTACGCCCAAGGCAATGCGGGGATCAACCCACAGCATCTGCATCGCGGTGATCAATCCGTCGCGGCCGAACGTTGTCGAATACCAGGGAATGCCCGCATAGGGATATCGGCCCTGCGGCGTTTCCGTCGTCAGCATGTTGAGGTCGGCCATCGCCTGGCACAGCACCTCGTTGAAGATGTTGTTCGACGTCTCGATGCTGGCCGCGCCGACCGTGAATCGGCGCATCTCGCGGCGGTGGGCGAGCAGGCCGCGGAAAAACGGCACCGGCTTCTGCATGACCGGCTTGTTGCAGGATACCGCGACGAAGAGCGATGTCACCTGCCCCGGCGCCAGTTCGAAATGATAGGTCGCCGAATTGACCGCAAGCCGCGTCGGCCGCGGATCGAAATGCAGGCCGGTGATACGATTCATGCCGTCGAGCCCGTTATATTCGAGCACGACATCGGAGGGACCGAGCAATCGGCCGGCACCGATTCCGCGGCGGGGGCGGCGCTCGCCGCGCACCTCGAACAGGTCGGCGAAATCATTGTCGAACAGCAGCGTCAGATCGAAACTGGCCAGCCGGTCGCCGTGATTTTGCAGCGCTATCCGCTGGTAGGCGGTGCCGCGCCACAGAAAGATCGAGCGAATGATGTGCAGCGTGTCCTTCTGCAGCACCAGCCTGTCGTTGCGGTACACGTCGGAATTGGTGAGATCGACGGTCAGCGCCGAATTGTCATCGCGCAGGTTGGAGCCGAGCAACAGCGGCTGAACATCGTCGAGCACCATTTCCAGCCGGGCGAGATACCGCGTGTCGCTGTTGAACAGACCGTCCGGCCCGCCGGCGGACGCACCGATATCACCATGGCTGTCGAGCACGATGAAGGTGTCGTCGTGCTTGAGCGAGCGGCGCAGCCGCGTCGCTGGCCCCGTCATCGGGATATAGAACGACGACTCCGAAACCTGCTCGGGGGTTTCAATGGCGATCAGTTGACTGACTTCGGCTGTCATTGGGACCTCGAGCGATTTCCTCGCGTCGCGATCGACGCACCAGGACGCAAAACACTATTGCCGCAGATCAGGCCGCATGCGTGGCCAGGCGG
>PNLC01000592.1 GCA_013822885.1 Bradyrhizobium sp. | reverse complement strand
GTCGAACGGCGGATGGTGCTGGAACAGCAACAGCGGGCGGTCGGTCGGCGCGGAGGCGAGCGCTTCGGCCAGAAAGTTCAGCCGCGCTTCGCAGAGGATGCCGGCATGGTCGGGCGTGTCTTCGTTCAGCGTATCCAGCGTGACCATGGTGGCGGCGTCGAAGACATGCACGCCTTGCACAAAGCCGCTGGCGTCGCGGTCGGCGCCGGCGAACTCGCTGCGGAAGGCCTCACGCTTGTCGTGGTTGCCCATCATCAGGATGGTAGGCGCGTCGAGCGCGGCGAGCACGCCGGCGAGGCTGGCATAGGCGGCCGGTTCGCCCCAATGGGCGAGATCGCCGGTCACGATGACAAAGGATATGTCCTTGTGGGTCGCGTTGATCTTTTCGACGGCGACCGCGAGGCGCTCGGCCGGGTCGAGCCCGTACAGCTTGCGGCCGCGCGGCACGAAATGCGTGTCGGTGAGAATGACGAATTTCATCGCTGCATGGTCTCCCGGTCCCACATGGCGTAGTCCGGCGACCCCTCGATCCGGATCGCGCCCTGGTATCCGAACTCCACCATGTGCACGGTGACGTAGTCCGGGCCGACGAAGGCGACGCCGTAGGATTCCGGCAGGTCGGACGCGCTCAGCATCAGCTTTTCCGAGAACAGCGGATAGCTCGCATGGTTGGTGCCGCGCAGCGACGTGGTGGGGACGCCGGCCACTGAGCCGCCGAGCGGCAGATGGCAATGGCCGAAGAACACATGCCGGATCTTGTCGCGATGCCGTCCGATGATCTCGCGGAACGCCGCATCGTCCAGCAGGCCGATCTGGTCCATCGGGCCAAGATGGGTCGGCATCGGGTGGTGATGCATGAACAGCAGGAACGGGCCGTCATGCTCCGACAGCCGCCGCTCCAGCCAATCCTGGCGCGACGTACAATAGCGTCCGGCATGGGTCCGCGGTTCGTTGGTATCGAGAAACAGGCAGCGGCCCGCAACTGTATCCTGAATGCCCTGCGCAAAGCCGTCCGGCTCGGCATATTCGGGAAACACGCCGAGAAAGGCCGCGCGATTGTCGTGGTTGCCGATGCACAGCCGGACCGGAAGCGGAAAGCTGTCGAGGCGGCTCCTCAGCCATTCATAGTCCGCCCGGTCGCCCCAATCGGACAGGTCGCCCGTGATCACCATCAGTTCGGCGTCGCCATGATCCTGCAGGACGTGGCCGAGCGCCCGCTCGAAATTGTAGCGAGGATCGCGGCCGCCGATCGTGCTGCCTGACGCGGTGAGGTGGATGTCGCTCATATGGATGAGTTTCATGAGGCGCGCCTTTGTTGGGATAGACCGCGGAGCGCGATGGCGCTCCGCGGGTGGTATGGAGACCAATCAGCGTGCGGTGCCGACCGATCGCGGCAGCAGCTTCTGCACATCGGCGGTCATGTCGGCGAGCACGGCATCGGGCTCCTTGGTACGGGTGCCGGTGACGATGCTGTTGAGGTGGTCCTTGATGACGTCGGTGATCTTCAGGCCGTTGTCGCCGGGGAACGCGTACCACTTGGTCAACAGCGGCAGCTGCTTGACCGCGGTGTAGTTGTTCGGGTTCTTGACGTAGAAGTCCTTCAGATAGACGTCGTTGGTGACCTTGTTGGGGGGCATGTAGCCGGTGGTTTCGGCCATGATCGCTGCGCCCTTAGGCCCGGTCCAGAACTTCACCACTTCCCAGGACGCGTCGCGCTTCGCCTTGTCCTTGGCGAGGATCATCACGACGTTGCCGCCGGCGGGCAGCCGGCCGGTGTTGGCCACGACGTCGGGGAAAGTATGCGTCTTCAGCGCGAACTTGTCGCCGACCATCTGCGTCACCTTGTTCAGATCCGAGGTGGAGGTGACGTGGATGCCGGTCTTGCCGGCGGCGAATGCCGCGCGCATCGCGGGCTGGTCGAGGTTCGGCATGCCGCCCTCGGTGACGAGGCGCGCCAGCGTCCGAATCGCGAACTGGCCTTCCGGGCCATTGAAAGCGACCTTGGTTTCATCCGCGTTCAGCATCGAGCCGCCGCGCGAGAACACCGGCGCCTGCCACAGCCAGTTGCCGGTGATGTCCCAGGCGTAGGTGATGCCGTTGACGTCGGGCGCACTGGCCTTGATCTTTTTCGCAAGATCGATGATGCCGTCCCAGGTCGTCGGCAGTTTTTCCGGATCGGCGCCGGCCTTCTTGGCGAGGTCGAGATTGACATATACGATCGGCAGCGAAATCGCGAACGGCAGCGCATAGACCTTGCCGCTCGAGGTGCCGATGTCGAACATCGCCTGGTGGAAGCCCTGCTTGTCGAAGTCCTTTTCCGCGGCGATGTAGCCGTCGAGCGGCGCGGGAATGTTCTTGTCGACGAGAACGCGGATACGATTGAGCCCCTGGAAGCTGACGTCGGGCATCTGGCTGGTGACGGCTTCGCGCAGCACGCGCTGGGTGCCGTCCTCGTAGGACTCGTAAGGCGCACGCATCGTCACCTTGATGTCCGGGCGGACTTTGGCGAACTCCTCCGCGATCTTCTTGTGTGTCTCGGTGAACAGTTCCGGGTAGGGATACTGAATCATCACTTCGGTCTGGCTCTGGGCATGGGCGCCCGCCACGCCGGCAAGCACGGCGAATGCCGCGGCGGTCATTCTCTTCAACATCGAAGTCTCCTTTGCTGTGAATGCACCTGAGGGACTATTTGATGCCGGTCATCGTGATGCCTTCGATGAACCGGCGTTGGGCAAGCAGAAACGCGACGAGCAGCGGCGCGATGATGACGATGGCAGCCGCCATCAGCGGGCCGTAGTTGGTGCCGGCTTCCTCGTTGCGGAAGGCGGCGACGCCGAGCGGCGGCGTACGCAGATGCTCGCTGTTGAGCACGATCAGCGGCCAGAAATAGTCGTTCCAGTGCGCGACCACGGAGAAGATGCCGAACGCGGTCAGCGCCGGGATTGCGGTCGGCAGCATCACGCGCCAGACGATGCCGAACTCGGAAATGCCGTCCATGCGCGCGGCCTCGATCAGATCGTCAGGGACGGTCTTGAAGAACTGCCGCATC
>PNLC01000591.1 GCA_013822885.1 Bradyrhizobium sp. | reverse complement strand
TTTCTGGGAAGGTGGCCCGATGGTCCACGCCTTCGCCAATCTCGAAAAGTGGAATGCGCTGCCGAAGAACTACCAGGCGATTCTCGCCAATGCCACGGCGCACGCCAATACCTGGATGACCGCGCGTTACGACATGCAGAACCCGGCCGCGCTGAAGCGTCTGGTGGCCGGCGGCACGCAGCTGCGTCCCTTCACCAACGAGGTGCTGGAAGCCTGCCTGAAGTCGACCAACGAGTTGTGGGCAGAACTCTCGGGCAAGAACGCCGACTTCAAGAAGTCGATCGACGCGATGCAGGCTTACCGCTCCGACCAGTATCTGTGGTGGCAGGTGGCCGAATACACCTACGACAGCTTCATGATCCGCTCGCGCACCCGCGGCTGATCGATCTCGAAGCTGACCTGAACTTCAGCGGCAAAGAAATGGCCCGGCCTCGTGAGAGGCCGGGCTTTTTTGCGTGCGATCGATCGATCTTCAATGCGTCGCGACAGGATCAGTTCTTTGTCGGTGGTCCAAGATCCAGCGGCGGCATCTCGATCTCCGGTACCTCGATCTTGATCGTAGTCGGATCGATGGTCGAGGCCACGCCTTTGTAGTGCATCACCATCGCGGGGAACGCGATGACAAGCCCGACCATGATGCACTGGATGATGACGAAAGGCACCGCGCCCCAATAGATCTGGCCGGTCGTCACAGCGTCCATGCGCTTTCCGGTAACGCGGTCGAGATAAGGTTCCTTTGGCGCTACCGATCGAAGATAGAACAAGGCGAACCCGAATGGCGGGTGCATGAACGACGTCTGCATGTTGACGCCGAGAATGACGCCGAACCAGATAAGGTCGATGCCGAGTTTTTCCGCCGCAGGCCCGAGCAGCGGAATGATGATGAAGGCCAGTTCGAAGAAGTCGAGGAAGAAGGCCAGAATGAAGACGAGTGCGTTCACAAAGACGAGGAAGCCGATCTGGCCGCCGGGCAGCGAGGTCAGCAGATGCTCGACCCACACGTGGCCGTTCACGCCATAGAACGTCAGCGAGAACACGCGCGCGCCGATCAGGATGAAGATCACGAAGGCCGACAGCTTGGCGGTCGATTCGGTGGCCTGCCGGATCAGGTCCCAGCTCAACCGGCGCTTGGCGGCGCCGAGAAGGAGCGCGCCGGCCGCGCCCATCGCGCCGCCTTCGGTCGGCGTGGCGATGCCGATGAAGATCGTGCCAAGCACCAGGAAGATCAGGAACAGCGGCGGCACCATCACAAACGTCGTTTGCTGCGCCATCGCCGAAAGGAACCGGAAGCCGGTAAACTTGTGGAGCAGCCAGTTCACGACAGCCACGAAGAAGGCGAACAGGATGCCATTGAACATGCTGAGCACGACGTAATCGGCACCACGGGTTTCCGAATGCCGCATCATGAACCAGCCGAACACGCAACTAGCGATGAAGAGGACGCCGAGCGACATCAGCCCGCGGCTGCCGTCGGGTTCGCGAAATCCGATCGCCTCCGGCGGCAGGCCGGGAGCGGCCTTCGGAAACAGCATCGACACCCCGAAGGCATAGCTGGCATAGAGCGCGGCGAGCACCAGGCCCGGGATGAAAGCGCCCTCATACATGTCGCCGACCGACTTGCCGAGCTGGTCGGCCATCACGATCAGCACGAGCGAGGGCGGAATGATCTGCGCGAGTGTGCCTGAAGCGGCGATGACGCCGGTCGCGACCCGGCGATCGTAGCCGTAGCGCAGCATGATCGGCAGCGAGATCAGTCCCATCGAAATCACGGAGGCGGCGACGACGCCCGTGGTTGCCGCGAGCAGGGCGCCGACGAAAATGACGGCGTAGGCGAGGCCGCCGCGGATGGTGCCGAACAATTGCCCGATGGTGTCGAGCAGATCCTCGGCCATGCCGGATCGTTCCAGCACCAGCCCCATGAACGTGAAGAAGGGGATCGCGAGCAGCGTGTCGTTGTTCATCACGCCGTAGACGCGTTCTGGAAGCGCTTGCAGGAAGTCGGGTCGGAATTCCCCGAGTTCGATGCCGACCAGCGCAAAGATCAGTCCGACGGCGCCGAGCGAAAATGCCGCCGGATAGCCCAGCAGCAGGATGATCACCAGCGACGCGAACATGATCGGCGCCATGTTGGCGATGAGAAAAGCAGTCATCTGGTCCCCCTGAGATCGCGCCTGTCGATCAGCGTTTTTCGATCGCCTCGACGAGGTGTTCGACCTCGGCCTCGAGAGCACTCACCTGTGATGCGTGTGGATCGGGAATGAGCCCGCGCATGACCGCGATGCGCTTGATCAGCTCGGAGATGCCCTGAACGAGCAGGAACGCGAACCCGATGATGACCAGCGATTTGGCAGGCCATTGCGGCAGGCCGCCGGCATTGCCGGACTGCTCGTTGACTTCGACCGAGCGCATGAAGAACGGGCCGCCGGTGATGATCATGACGATGCAAAGCGGCATCAGGAAAAAGACGTGGCCGATGACGTCGATGATGTCGCGCCAGCGCTTGGAAAACAGGTTGTTCACGATGTCGATACGGATGTGTTCGTTGTCGAGCAGCGTCCAGGGCGAGCAAAGCAGGAAGACGATGCCGAACAGCACCCACTGCAGTTCCAGCCAGGAGTTCGAGGAGACGTCGAAGCCCTTCCGGATGATCGCGTTAACGGCGGAGATGACGATGGCTACCAGAATGAGCCACGCCAGGCGTTTGCCCGTCCACCGTGTGAACGTGTCGATTCCCTGACTCAGTCTTAAGAGCGATTGCAACGATGATCCTCCCCGCCTGCGCTTCTGCCGTCTTGACCGAGCCCGCTGGGGCGCAGCGGCTTATACTGCCGGGCTGCATGAAGCCCCCGCACCAAACCAGCGGGCGCAGCCGTCGTCAATTGGAAGTTTGTTGATACCGCAGGGGAATTAGCCCTGAGCGGCGGGGTGGTGCCTTTCGGTGGCGCCGGCCTGCCACGGCCGGCGCTCGCTATTGCTTTTGGATACTAAAGTCCAGCGGCGGGAGCTCGATTTCCGGTACTTCGATCCTGACCTTGTCCAGATCGACGTTCCGGGGCGTGT
>PNLC01000590.1 GCA_013822885.1 Bradyrhizobium sp. | reverse complement strand
GCGCGGGCGGCAATCACGAGGCGGCGCGTTGCGCGCCGTCCTCGAGCCGCATGCGCAGCGATTTCGCAGAATCGTTCGGCAGCAGTGTTGCGACTGTCACCGTCGGTTCCATTCGGGCGTCGCGCTTGCCGTGGCTGGTATGGCGCATCACGCTCGACAGCCGCCGTCCAATGACGTGCGCCGTCTTCAGGTCGCACTCGGCAAAGGCGACGACGACCGAGCCGTCCTCAAGTGCTGCGCCGAAATCCATCTGCCGCATCAGGCGGCTGATGATCCGCGCGCCGTCGAATTGCGCGCGGTGATGTTGGGGATCGAACGCAAAGCGCGCGACCGACAATCCGCCGCCGCGCTGCTGCGTTTGATAGATGGCGCTGGCAAAATCGCGCTCGAAGGCTTCGGGCGTGAGCAGCCCGGTTCGGGCGTCGATCAGGCCTTCGGCATCGATTGCCTTCAGCATCCGGCTCAAATGTGATTCGAAGGCGTGCTGGCGGATCAGCGGCAGCGCGGTCGCCGCCACGTGCACGGGTTCGCCCGGAATCATCTCGAGGTTCGGCAGATCGTATGCAGGCAGGAGATCGGAGCCCGTCACCACGACGGGGAGATGGCGGAAACGGGCATCCTCTGCCAACACCGTGAGGAAAGCGTCGACCACGCGCGAGCCGAAACCTTCGGCGATGACGATGCCGTCAATATCTCTGACGTTAAGATGCTTCGCGGCCGCTTCGATCGAGAGCGCGCCGACCACGCCGGTGCACTCGCCAAGCGCAACCGACAGTGCGGGATAGGCGCTGCCGCGGCCGATCAGCAGGACGGTGGCATCGCGCGCGGGATTGATGTGCGACAGCGCGATCGGCACTGACGGCACCAGCCGGCGCATGACGGTGGCATGCAACGTCCGGACTCGAAGCGCGGCGCGCAAGCGGGCTACAAGTCGGTCGGAACGGGCCGGGCTTTGAAACAACGGGATCGCGTTGTCGGGGAGCGGGATCTGAGGATCGATGGCAATCAGCGGCAGATAAGGCCGGCGCGTTGCGACCGATGCTGCCAGCGCCGCAAGTCCGGCCCCATCGATGTCCGACGTCGCGACCAGCACGGCGGCCGGCTGCATCTGTTCGACCGCGCGCGCCGCGTCCATCGACGGGGTTTCGACGATTGGAAACAGCTTGGCGGCATCGAGCGCAGATGCGAACGACGGCTTCCTTGAGTTTGATACGATGAGGATCGGACCTTGCTGGGACATCTGGCTACTCGGATCGGCGCTGATAGAGGCCGCGATCCTAGTTTGCCGGACTTAATGCAGCGTCAACGGCGCACCGCTCCCGATGCGCTCAAGGGGTGTTGCTCCGGTCGCGAAATGCTTCCACCATCAAGGGGTTAAGGCCGAGTTCGGTCAGCGCGTCGCGGGCGCGCGCGTTGTCCATGGCACGGCCTGCCAGCCGGTGGCCGCTCAGCCGGTCGGGCAGCGCCGTCAGCAGTGCGCCCTGGCCGAGCCGCCGCGCCCATTCCTGCAGGTCCTGCCCCAGGAAGCGGTAGCCCCCGACCGCCATGATCCCCGAGGGCGGTGCGGTGATGTTGATCGCGCGTGTCGTGCGGTCGAGCCGTGCTGCATAATCGGTATCGACATAGTCCCGCGGCTGCGCGGCGATCAGCGAGTCACTCGGCGGCGGCGGCGGCGCGTAGGCGGCGACCGGCACCATCGGCCCGCGCAGGCCCAACGTGCCACGCGGCGTCAGCAGGATTTCGCCTGATATCGACGACCCCGGCAACTCGCGCGGTGCGCCATGAGGGCCGGGCTTGATCATGGCGGGCGAGCCATCCTCGGCGATACGGCGCGCGCCGAACAGACCGGCTTCTCCGAACAGGTACACATCCGTCAGCGTCGCCTGCCGCGCGGACCAGCCCGCGCTGGAGCCGACCTGTTCCGGCGTGCGCCACAGGCCGATGACGTTGCGCAAGCTCGGCAGCCGGCCTGCGAGGTCGAGTTCGTCCAGCCGCAGCGCCAGTTGCGCCGGTGCAATCAGCGTGTCGCACTTCAACTCGTTGATCTGCTGTTCCAGCACCTCCTCGTCGAACGGGTGGTGCAGCACGAGCGTGCCGCCCGACAGCAGCCAGACCGAAAGCGAGGAGGCGAGGCCGGCAAACGACATTGGCGAGAAAGCCGACAGGACGGTCGCGCCCTGTGGCACGTCGCTTTCGAGTGATATCGCAAGGCCGCCCGCAATCAGCCCGAGATGAGCGCGTGGGACAGGACGGAAACCCTCCGCTGTCATGTCGAAGGAAATCAACGCAGCCTTGCGGCCGTCCTCGATGACGGCGCGCGCGATCGGGGATTCCCGGAAGATGGCGTTGTCGAGCGAGGCCATGCCTTCGGGCAGGTCGCCGCCGAAGCCGCAGACATGGCGGATCGAAAACGCTTCGGCCGCAGCGTTCATGGCGAGATCCGAATAGATGACGCCGTCGACCTTGCTTGACGTCACGATCGCCCGTGCCGCGGTTCGGTTCAGCGCCATGGTCAATTCCGACTGCCGCCAGAGCAGCGGCAGTACCGCGACCACGAGGCCTGCACGGAAGGCGGCCAGGATCGTGAGCGCGAATTCGATCGTGTTCGGCAGTTGAACCGCGATCACGGAATTCGATGGCAATCCGGATTCGACGAAGTGCGCGGCCAGCGACGAGATCATGCGGTCGGCCTGCGCATAGGTAAGGCGCTTCGGTGGCTGTCCCGTCACACGCATCTTGTTGGGAGGGTCCACCAGCGCCAGCGCATCGGGCTGCCGTGCCAGGATGCGTTTGAACAACGTATCGAGCGTTGGCGAAGCGGTGGGCTGGGTCACGGCGCTATTTCAGTTCTGTCACGAGGGTCGGATCAGTTGATCAATCACTCTACCAGGTTACGCTATCTACCTACTTTGGTTGCACTTCCGGTCTATGCCACAACGTCTCCGGCAGATAACCCGTCAACGCCGTCGCTGCAGGCCGTTCTATCCGATTCCATCGCGCAATCCATTGCTCTTGCACGTTAAACACCGGGATAGCATAGAAACCCGACATCAGCACGCG
>PNLC01000589.1 GCA_013822885.1 Bradyrhizobium sp. | reverse complement strand
TCCCGTCTATGGATCGCAGTGGCGTTCCTGGCCGGCGCCGGACGGGCGCAGCATCGACCAGATCTCCAACGTCATCGACATGATCGAGCGCAACCCGGATTCACGGCGGCTGATTGTGAGCGCGTGGAATCCGGCCGACGTCGACAAGATGGCGCTGCCGCCCTGTCACTGCCTGTTTCAGTTCTACGTCGCCAACGGCAAGCTGTCGTGCCAGCTCTATCAGCGTTCGGCCGATGTGTTCCTCGGCGTGCCCTTCAACATCGCTTCCTACTCGCTGCTGACGATGATGGTGGCGCAGGTGACGGGGCTGAAGCCCGGCGATTTCGTGCACTCGTTCGGCGACACGCATCTCTATTTGAACCATCTCGAACAGGCGCGGCTGCAACTGACGCGGCCGACCCGGCCGCTGCCGGTCATGAAGATCAATCCCGATGTGAAGGACATCTTCGTGTTCCGCTACGAGGATTTTGCGCTCGAAGGCTACGACCCGCACCCGCATATCAAGGCCGAGGTGGCTGTATGAGCAGCGGTGTGAGGGATTGATGTCTCTCAACATCCGCCGCGCGCGTCCGGGCGAAGCGGGACTTGTGCTGTCGTTCGTCCGCGAACTCGCTGAATACGAAAAGCTGCTGCACGAAGTAGAGGCCACCGAAGCCGACCTCGATTCCGAGCTGTTCGGCGCCAATCCGCGCCTGTTTTGCGAGGTTGCGGAGTGGAACGGCGAGGCCGTGGGCTTCGCGGTCTGGTTCGTCAATTTTTCCACCTTCAGCGGGCGCGCCGGAATCTATCTGGAGGACCTGTTCGTCCGCCCGGCGCTGCGCGGCAAGGGAATCGGCAAGGCGCTGCTGGTGCATCTGGCAAACGAATGCATCGCCAACGGTTGGTCGCGGCTGCAATGGTCGGTGCTCGACTGGAACACGCCGTCGATTGAATTCTACAAATCGCTCGGTGCGGTGCTTATGGACGAGTGGACGGTCTGCCGGGTCGGTGGTCCGGCGCTGACGGCGCTGGCGCAAGGAGGGCGGTGATGGAGATCGTTCTCGTCGTCGCCGTCGCCGAGAATGGCGTCATCGGACGCGACAATGCAATTCCCTGGCGCCTGAAATCCGATCAGCAACGCTTCAAGGCAATCACCTTGAACAAGCCCGTGGTGATGGGTCGCAAGACCTTCCAATCGCTGCGCCGGGCGCTTCCGGGCCGGACCAACATCGTCGTGACGCGTGATCCGAATTACCGGGCCCACGGCGCCGTCGTCACGACGTCGTTCGAGAGTGCCCGCGCGGTTGCACATGGTGACGCACTGCGGCGTTTCGCCACTGAGATCGCCGTGATAGGCGGCGCGGGTATTTATGCGCAGTGGATGGCCTCAGCCACTCGCCTGGAAATCACCGAAGTGCACGCCCGGCCGGAGGGCGACACACACCTTGCCGCAATCGACCCGGCGGCATGGGAGGAGGTGGCGCGGGCACGGAATCCGGCTGGTCCCGACGACAGCGCCGACTTCTCCTATGTGACATATCGTCGGCGCCATTAGCGTTAACCGCGCTAGCCAATGTTTGCATTGACAAATATGGCGTCAAGCATAGCTCCTTCGTGCCGGAAGCTTGCGTTGTAAGGGGCCTAGCGGTCCCCTATAAAGCCGGGCGGATATGCGAGGCTGGGCACCCTGCCAACAGGCGGATCCGGGCCAAGCGGAGGAGAGTTTTATATGCCGTGGAAGAATCAAGGCGGGGGCCCATGGGGCTCAGGTCCCAAGGGGCCGTGGGGCTCGGGACCGCAATCGGCCGGGCCGAGACCACCGGATCTCGAAGACCTTCTGCGGCGCGGCCAGGACCGGCTGCAGCAGCTTCTGCCGGGCGGTCATTTCAGCACCATGGGCATCGCACTGGTCCTGATCGGCGCGCTGGCGATCTGGGGCTTGTCCGGCTTCTTCCGCGTGCAGTCCGAAGAACTCGGCGTCGTGTTGCGCTTCGGCAAGCATGTACGCACCGTGCAACCCGGTCTGAACTATCACCTGCCGTATCCGATCGAGACGGTGCTGCTGCCAAAGGCGTTGCGCGTCTCAACCCTCTCGATCGGCATGTCGCTGATCGATGACCCGGCGCGGAGGGGCCGCACCATGCGGGACGTTCCGGAAGAAAGCCTGATGCTGACCGGCGACGAAAACATCGTCGACGTCGACTTCACCGTGCTGTGGCGCATCAAGCCCGACGGCGTCGGCAATTATCTCTTCAACATCCAGAACCCCGAAGGCACCGTGAAGGCGGTGGCCGAAAGCGCGATGCGCGAGGTGATCGGGCGTTCGCAGATCCAGCCGATCCTCACCGGCGCCCGCACCACGACGGAAGCGAGCGTGCAGGAACTGATGCAGAAGACGCTGGATAGCTACGGCGCCGGCATTCAGATCACGCAGGTGCAGATGCAGAAGGTCGACCCGCCCGCGCAGGTGATCGATGCATTCCGCGACGTGCAGGCCGCGCGTGCCGACTTCGAACGGCTGCAGAACGAGGCGCAGACCTACGCCAACCGCGTCATCCCCGACGCGCGCGGCCGCGCCGCACAGATCCTGCAGGTCGCCGAAGGCTACAAGGAACAGGCGGTCGCCGAGGCCAAGGGTCAGAGCGCGCGCTTCCAGAAGGTTTACGACGAATACAAGAAGGCGCCCGACGTGACGCGACAACGGCTTTATCTGGAGACGATGGAACGGATTCTCGGCGGTTCCGAGAAGCTCGTCTATGACGGCGGCAACGGTGCGCAGAGCAGCATGGTGCCGTATCTGCCGCTCA
The DNA here is from genome assembly GCA_013822885.1 of Bradyrhizobium sp. Taxonomy (GTDB): domain Bacteria; phylum Pseudomonadota; class Alphaproteobacteria; order Rhizobiales; family Xanthobacteraceae; genus Bradyrhizobium. Next base: position 288 of record PNLC01000589.1, on the reverse strand, counting down.
GTGAACTGACGCCGCGGCGTCCACCGGCGCCGCCGGCCACCACCCAGCAGCAGGGAGGCACCCGATGAAGTCCCCCGTTGCAGGCGTCGTCGGCCTGATCCTGCTATTCGTCGTCATCATCGTCGGCTACAGCTCGGTCTTCACGGTCGCGCAGACCGAACAGGTGCTGGTGGTGCGACTCGGCGAGCCCGTGCGCGTCGTCACCGAACCCGGCCTGAACTTCAAGGCGCCGTTCATCGACACCGTGATCTCGATCGACAAGCGCATTCTCGATCTGGAAAATCCGTC
>PNLC01000588.1 GCA_013822885.1 Bradyrhizobium sp. | reverse complement strand
CGAATACGTCACCGGCCCGCGCATCGTCACCGCAGAGACCAAGGCCGAGATGAAGCGCGTGCTCGCCGACATCCAGGGCGGCAAGTTCGCCCGCGACTGGATGCTGGAGAACAAGGTCAACCAGACCTCGTTCAAGGCCACCCGCGCCAAGCTCGCCGAGCACCCGATCGAGGAAGTCGGCGCCAAGCTCCGCGACATGATGCCGTGGATCAAGAAGGGCGCACTGGTCGACAAGACCAAGAACTGAGCCGCGTTCCGGACGCAGTGCATCGTTGCGGAAGCGCTGCACTGCGTCCACACGCGCTGGCGGAGTCGAGAGAATGCGGCCTGCCGTTTGCTGCGAGCCTGCCTCAATGACCGACCACTTCGCCCCAAACGTGGTCGAAACGCCGCTCGGCCAGATGTTCTGGTTTGATCCAGAACGATGCCGCCCCGACGTCGCCGAATTTCATGCCGATCGCGTTATCCCAGCAAAGCTGCATGAGCAACACCGGGGCGCTGTCCGCGGGCTCGGCGTCCTGCGCGGATGGCGCCTGGCCGAGCATCTGGTGGATGCTGGCCTTCACCCGCCAGTCTTCGCACGCCACGACTGTTCGATTCCTTGACTGCTGAAACGGCAAGTGGTCGTTTTCGAGATCGTCATGGAAATTCGGCGGGATCGCTGCAGCCGCTCGCGGAGCACCTGCCGCGTAGACGATGCTGCTTGATAGCGCCTTCAGAAGCATGCGCGACAACTCCCCGCCTGGTCTGGATTGGAGGTTGTTTTGAACCCCGCCGGCCACGGGCTGATTTTGCTGTCGCCGTCGAGTGAATGCAGAGAGGCGTGCGAGCAGACTTGTTCGTGCCTCGGGACGGCGCGTGGTTTGGGGAGCTGTTCCGGGTGTGACCAGTTCGGCCAGCCAGTTGGCGAATTGGCTGGCATCCCTCTCGGACGGCGCAGCATCGAGCCCGATCGTCGCGGCGCGCTCGATCCAGCGTCGCGCCGCCGCCTCGATGGATCGCAATTGTTGCTGAATGTCTGCGTGCTGAAAATTCGAGTTCTTCTGCAACTTCAGCACGCAGAGCGTAAGCAGGCGGGCAATGCGATCCATCATGATGCCTGCCTGCGGAAACGTATCGGTCGGCCACAGGAGGCGATCGCCCGCCCGATCGCCCCTCACCGGTGTCCGGCCTGTACGCGTTGGAAGGGTCGCAGCCGCCATTGCGGCCGCGACCCGCAACGCTTCCACGCGCCTTTCGTTCTCGCCGGGCAGCGGCCACGTTGGCTCGCCATACAGTTCTGGATACCGTCCCCCAAGATCCTGATGCCTGATTGGCGGGAGCGCCCGTGGCGGCTCCCGCTCAGGCTGATCCGCGGCAACGGCCGGTGCATAGATGACGCGAACGCTGTCCTCCGGCGCGCCTTCGCCCCATATCTGCTCCTCGTCGTCGGAGGCGAAGAAGAACAGCATGCCTGCTGTCGGCAGCCGGGCGTCAGTGCGCGGCAATTCGGCGCAATCGATCTGCGCCAGGAAATGTAAAGGTGCCTCGCTTCTCCGGCTCCATGGCCATTCGAATGACTCAGGAAGCAGGGGGCGGCCGCCGAGCCGGCTTCGTACCGACGGAAACTTGATTGGCGGATAGGGTCGGTACAGCATGATCGCGGGTGTGCGGTAAGTCTCCGGCAGCAGATCGACCGTCTTCAATGCTTCTGTTCCCGGAAACACTCGCAGCACCTGAGATTTGGTTACGGCCGTTACCTTACGTAGCAGCTACATAAGATAGACGATTGTGGAAGGCAGAACCCGAAACCGAATTTGGAGGCCAGAGGGTTCGAGACGGCGCTTCGCGCCTCCTCGCCATGAAGATTGGAAAGTTTCCAGGTCTTGAACCTTGATCGGCATCGTCCGGGAGAGATCGCAGACGCGGTCTTGCCCTTCGCAGATTGTGCGCCACGCGCTCTCAGACGGAGGCGAAGCACCGACGCTTGATGTCGTCCAGGAGAGCAGATCGCCCGATACGTTAGCGGCAAAAAGCTGTGTGTTTTCCGATTCTAAGCACGGCTTCCGGATCCATTTCGGATGCTTGATGCCGCCGGACATGACGCGAACGCCAAGAACTGCTGACGCGTCGTTAGCAGCGCATGACGTATAGATCTTGCGGAAGCACGCTGCTCGCAGCCAATCCGGCTACTGCAGGCTGGCCGGGCGCACCGGCTCCTTCTCGATCCTGTTGTGGAGCTGCCAGAACCGCACGGTCCGCTGCGCCGTCTCCATCGACAGTTTCTTGTAGTCGCGTTCCGCGAGCTCCAGCGTCTTCGCGTCGACCGGGCCGAAGGCCGGCCGGTTGCGCAGGATCGACTCGACCGTCGGCCAGTTCAGCCGGCCCGAGCGGCACGGAATCAGGATCAGGTCGGCGCGCGGGCCTTCCATCAGCTTCGCGGTCATTTCGACCGGCATGTCATTGAGAACCGCAAGCGCGACCGTGACCTCGTCGAACTTCTTCGACTCGGCGAAATTGTAGACGGCGGCGTCGTCGAGTTCGTTCAGTCCCTTCATCAGCTTCACCAGCTCCTCGGCGACGCCGAAACTGCGGGCCGGCGGCTGGGTTTCTCGGGCGATCTCGTTCAATACCTGCCGGATTTCCTCCTGGACCGCGGGCGGCGCGATCGCCAGCAGGCGGTTGCGGACGGTCTCCTTGGCGCGGCGCAGCAGGTCGCCCATCAACTTTGCCGGAAAATCGGCGCGCAGGCCGAGGATCTCGACCAGCTCGTCGTCCGCATCGGCGCGGGCGACGATGGAGGAAAAGCCTTGGTCAGAAAACTGAGCGCCGGCATTGTTGGCCAGTTTGCGGATCACCTTGCCTTCGCCGCGATCGACGATGACGTCGGTTACGGCGGCGGGAAGTTGGGCGCGGCCGGAAATGGCAAGCAGATGATCCTGCCCCTTGCTGCTGGCGATCTCGACCAGCACCTCGGTGCCGAGCCGGCTGGAATTGGCCAGCACGCTGCCGGCGACCTCGATCTCGTCGTCCCAGGCCAGATGCTGGATCACCTCGAACGGCGCGTAGTCGAGCGGCGCGAGCCGCTTCGAGAGTTCGGCCTTGG
>PNLC01000587.1 GCA_013822885.1 Bradyrhizobium sp. | reverse complement strand
TCGGGCAGCGATTGCAGCAGCCGGTGCACCAGCGTGCCGCGTTGCAGGGCACGGGCGCGTTGCATCAGCGACTCGGCCGTCCGCACCTGATGGCCTTCGCTATCGGCGGGGTCGGATGGCCGCAACAGGCTTTCTGCCGATCGCTCCGGCTGCGCGGGCGTCAGCAGCCATGATGGCAGCACGACCGGCGCGGTCGGCGCTGCTGTGGCTGCCGCGCCAGCGGCGGGCGCCGTTTCCTCCGGACGCGTGTAGCGCTTCACCACGCCGGCGGCGGTCTGGATTTCCTGAAGCTGCAGTTCGGAACGTTCGAGGCCTTTGCGGATCAGGTCGTACCAGGAATCTGGCCGGACACTCTTCATGTTGCCCGGCAGGCAGCCGCCGACGATCAGCCGGTCCGCCGCGCGCGTCATCGCCACATAGAGCAGCCGGCGATATTCATCCTCGGTATCACCAAGCATCGCCGCACGCGCCGCGGCGACCGCGGGAGGATCTTCGGCCTTCCTGCCGGCCCAGACCACGACGCCGGGCGCATGCGGCCCGGCATTACCCCGCGGCAGGTTGATGAGCCGCAGCCGCTGTGTATCGGAGGGCGATGTCGTGGTGTCCACCATGAACACGACGGAAGCCTCAAGGCCCTTGGCGCCATGCACGGTCATGACGCGGACTTCGTCGCGCGAGATCTCCATGTCGCGCTTCACTTCGGTGTCGGCCGCGCGCAGCCACGCCATGAATCCCTGCAGCGAGGCCGGCGCCTTGCGCTCGTAGTTGAGCGCAAGCTCAAGAAATTCGTCGAGCGCGTCGTTGGCCTCGTGCCCCAGCCGCCGCAGCATCCGTGCGCGGCCGCCGTCGCCGCCGAGCAGCCAGGCGTAGAAGGTAAACGGCGTCTCGCTGGCGAAGCGGCGTTCGCATTGCTCGAGCCGCCACAGCGCATCCCGCAGCCGCCCGTCGATCGCGGCCCGCTCGGTCAGCGCCGATCGCAACGATCCCCTGCGCTCCCAGGCCAGCTTGAACAAATCGTCGTCGTCCAGGCCGAACAGCGGGCTCTTCAGCGCCACCGCCAGCGCGAGATCGTCCTGCGGCAGCAGCAGCGCGTCCGCAAGGTTCATCAGGTCGATGATCGCGATGTGCTCGGTCAGCTTGAGGCGGTCGGCGCCGGCCACAGGAATGCTGGCGTGCTTCAGCGCCTGGATCACGGCATCGAACGCGTTGCCGCGCCGCCGCACCAGCACCAGCATGTCGCCATAGCGCAACGGCCGGCGGCCGCCCTTGCTGCCTGTCATGGTGCCGTCGTCGACCAGCGACCTGATCTCGGCCTGGATGCGCCGCGCCAGCTTCACCTCCGGGCTTGTCGCGGAGACGCCGTCGAACGGCGCGCGCCAGCCTTCGATGTCCTGCCTGTCGTCGCTCTCGGCGAGGTCCCAGAGATCGATCACGCCGGGACCTGCATCCTCGAGCGCATGGTGGATCGGATAACCCGTCTCGACCGCATGGATGCTGCGATAAATATCCTGCTGGCGGAACACGTGATCGACCGCGTGCAGGATCGCAGGTCCCGAGCGGAACGAATAGGTAAAGGATACCGGATCGAACTTCAGGCCGGCGTCCTCGAACTTCTTCTTCAACGCCCGGCGGCGCAGGTCGAATTCGCGCGGCGCCGCGCCCTGGAACGAGAAGATCGACTGCTTCTCGTCGCCGACCGCGAACACCGTGCGCAACACGCCGTCGCGAGCGCCGGCTCCGGACGTGAACTCGGAAATGATATGGGCGACGATGTCCCATTGCCGGGGGCTGGTGTCTTGCGCCTCGTCGATCAGCACATGATCGACGCCGCGGTCGAGCTTGTAGTGCACCCAGCCCGCGGAGACCTTGTCGAGCATCGCCAGCGCTTTGTCGATCAGATCGTCGTAGTCGAGCAGGCCGCGTTCCTGCTTCTCGCGCCGGTAATTGGACGCGGCTGCCGTCGCGATATGCAGCAGCGCCTCGGTGCGGTCGCGGGCGATCACCGCGCGCCGCTTTTCGATCAGGGATGCGAGGCGATCGGCTTCCGAATCGAACAGCCGGCCGATCGCAGGGTTGTTGTCGCCAAATTTCTTCGTCACGACCGATTTGCGCGGTGTGCGATCGGTTTCGGTGAGAAAGACGCCGAGATAGGCATCGACCTGCGCCGCCCCGGTAAAAATCAGGGCTTGGCGCAGCCGGGCCGCCTGATCCTGATCGGACTTGCTGCCAGTATTCAGAACCACGGCGATTTCCGGCCAGCGCGAGCGCGGCAGGTTCGGTCCGTCGACGATGTCGCGCTCGACATCCTCGATGCGATCGTCCGGACTGACGCCAAGCGCTGCGGAAACCTGTTCTGCAGCGGTGTGCGCGGTGCCGGCGGCGTCCGTCCACGCCATGAAATGATCGCGGCTGAGGCAAGCCTCGCGGATCACGTCCTTGAAGGTGACGTCGGCGGCGCTCGCCATCGCCGTCAGCAGCGCGCGTCCGGTGGCGCTATCGGGGTTACGCGACGCTTCGAGGAATACGCCGAGATTGGCGCGTTCCATCATCTCGTTCTGGTCGCGGTCGTCGAGCACGGCGAAGCGTGCCGGCACATTGGCCTCGAACGGAAACTGCTGCAGCAGCCGCGTGCACAGCGCGTGGATGGTCTGCACCTTCAGCCCGCCGGGCGTCTCCAGCGCGCAGGCGAACAATTTGCGCGCCGACTTGCGCAGCTTCGGTGAAGGGTTCGCAATGCCGGCCTCGCGAATCGCCGCATCGAGCGCAGCATCATCCAGCGTCACCCATTGCCCGAGCGTCGTGAACACCCGCTCCGCCATGTTGGCGGCGGCAGCCTTGGTGAAGGTGATGCAGAGGATCTTTTCCGGAGGGACGTCGCTGAGCAACAGCCGGATCACGCGCTGCACCAGCGCGTGGGTCTTGCCGGATCCCGCATTCGCCGAAACAAAGGCGGAGGCCGCCGGATCGGACGCGCGCGCCTGCGTGGCGCGAACGGCGTCGGGGATGATGCGGGGTGCCTTCACCATTCCTCGATCCCCAGTCCGCCGGCCGCCGACCATTCCTTGATGCGGGCGAGGTCGTCATAGG
>PNLC01000586.1 GCA_013822885.1 Bradyrhizobium sp. | reverse complement strand
CACCAGCGAAATCCGCCGCATGCTGATCGGCCGGGAGCTGTTTGAAAAGACCGCCTGAACTTCACATTCCGGCCAAGATGGTACAGGCTGTCGCCTTCTGTACCCGTCCCTAAGCACCCCGACGGCTCTCCAGCACCAAAGAAACGCCGATCATGCCGCTGCATTCCACCATCGATCCCAAATCCCCCGAGTTTGCCCGCAACGCCGACGTGATGCGCAGCCTAGTGGCGGAGCTTCGCGACAAGCTCAAGGTGGTATCCGGCGGTGGCGGCGAGGCCTCGCGCAAGCGGCATACCTCACGGGGGAAGATGCTGGCGCGCGAGCGCGTCGACCTCCTGGTCGATCCTGGCACCGCTTTTCTCGAATTGTCGCCCCTTGCCGCCAACGGCCTCTATGGCGGCGACGTCCATTCCGCCAGCGTCATCACGGGGGTGGGGCGCATCTCGGGGCGCGAATGCGTCATCGTCGCAAATGATGCCACCATCAAGGGTGGCACCTACTATCCCATGACGGTGAAGAAGCATCTGCGCGCGCAGGATATCGCGCGGCAGAACAGTCTGCCCTGCGTCTACATGGTGGATTCCGGCGGCGCCTTCCTGCCGATGCAGGACGAGATCTTTCCGGACGAGCGGCATTTCGGCCGCATCTTCTATAACCAGGCGCAGATGTCCTCGCAGGGCATTCCCCAGCTTGCCATCGTGATGGGCTCCTGCACCGCCGGCGGCGCCTATGTGCCGGCGATGTCCGACGAAAGCATCATCGTGCGCAATCAGGGCACGATCTTCCTCGGCGGGCCGCCGCTGGTGAAAGCCGCGACCGGCGAGGTGGTGACGGCGGAAGAACTCGGCGGCGCCGACGTGCATTCGCGACACTCCGGCGTGACCGATCATTATGCGCAGAACGACGCCCACGCGATCGGGATCGCCCGGCGCATCGTGGCCACGCTGAAGCCGCCGGCGCGCGCCGCGCTCAACATGCAGGAACCGCGGGAGCCGCTGTTTCCGGCGGAGGAAATCTACGGCGTCGTCTCCGCCGACGGCCGGAAGCCATTCGACGTGCATGACATCATCGCACGCGTGGTCGACGGCTCGGAGTTCGACGAGTTCAAGAAGCTCTACGGCACGACGTTGATCTGCGGCTTCGCCCATATCTGGGGTTACCCGGTGGGCATCATCGCCAATAACGGCATCCTGTTCAGCGAGAGCTCGCTTAAAGGTGCGCACTTCATCGAGCTGTGCTGCCAGCGCAATATTCCGCTGGTGTTCCTGCAGAACATCACCGGCTTCATGGTCGGCAAGAAATATGAGGCCGGCGGTATCGCGCGCGACGGCGCCAAGCTGGTCACGGCGGTCGCCACGGCCGGCGTGCCGAAATTCACCGTTGTGATCGGCGGCTCCTATGGCGCCGGCAATTATGGCATGAGCGGCCGCGCCTATAGCCCGCGCTTCCTGTGGATGTGGCCGAATGCGCGCATCTCGGTGATGGGCGGCGAGCAGGCTTCGATGGTGCTGAGCCAGGTCCGCCGCGACAATATCGAGGCCAAGGGCGAGAGCTGGTCGGCCGAGGAAGAGGACAAGTTCCGCGCGCCCATTCGCGCGCAGTATGAGCACCAGGGCAGCCCCTATTACGCGACAGCGCGGCTGTGGGACGACGGCGTGATCGATCCTGCCGACACAAGGCTGGTGTTGGGCCTCGGGCTTTCAGCCGCGGCCAACGCGCCGATCGAACCGACGAAATTCGGCCTGTTCAGGATGTGATGCAGGAAACGATGATGGACCGCTCGAAACTCTACCGGCGTTTTCGCACGCTTCTGATCGCCAACCGCGGCGAGATCGCCTGCCGTGTCATTCGCTCTGCCCGCGCCATGGGCCTGCGCACCGTGGCTGTCTATTCCGAGGCCGACCGCGACGCCATGCATGTCGCCATGGCCGATGAGGCGGTGCTGCTCGGACCGGCGCGGGCCCGCGACAGCTATCTCAACATCGAACGCGTGATCGAGGCGGCGCGCCAGACCGGTGCCGAGGCCATCCATCCCGGCTACGGCTTCCTGTCCGAAAATGCCGAGTTCGCACAGGCCTGCCTGAATGCGGGGCTGGTGTTCGTCGGTCCCACTGCCGAAATGATGACGGCGATGGGCTCGAAGTCTGGCTCGAAGGAACTGATGGAAAAAGCCGATGTGCCGCTGGTGCCCGGCTATCACGGCGAGGCTCAGGACGAGGCGACGCTGGCAAAGGCCGCCGACAGGATCGGTTTTCCAGTGCTGGTGAAGGCATCCGCCGGCGGCGGCGGGCGCGGTATGCGCGCGGTCAATTCGGCCGGCGAACTTGCAGCGGCGATTGTCAGCGCCAAGCGGGAGGCCAAGGCCGCGTTTGGCGACGACCGCATGCTGATCGAAAAATTCGTGCAAAACCCCCGCCATATCGAAGTGCAGATCATCGGCGACAGCCATGGCAATCTGCTTTCGCTCTGGGAGCGCGAATGTACGCTGCAGCGGCGGCACCAGAAGGTGATCGAGGAAGCGCCGTCGCCGACGCTCGATGCCAAACAGCGCGAGACCGTCTGCGCCGCCGCGCGCAAGGCCGCCGCCGCCGTGAACTATGTCGGTGCCGGCACCATCGAATTCGTCTCCGACGGCAAGGAAGTGTTCTTCATCGAGATGAACACGCGCCTGCAGGTCGAACACCCCGTGACCGAACTGATTACCGGCGTCGACCTGGTGGAGTGGCAGTTGCGGGTGGCGTTCGGCGAGAAGCTGCCCCTGGCGCAAAACGAGATCAGGCTGAACGGCCACGCCATCGAGGCGCGGGTCTACGCGGAAAATCCGCAGAAGAATTTCATGCCTTCGGTGGGCCGGATCAAGACCTGGCGCACGCCCGATGCCGTCGACGGCCTGCGGATCGATGCCGGCTATCGCGATGGCGATGCGGTGTCGCCCTACTACGACGCCATGCTGGCCAAGCTGATCGCATGGGCGCCAACCCGCCAGGCCGCGATCGAGCGGCTCAACCGCGGGCTGGAGGAGACCGACGTCCGCGGCATCGTC
>PNLC01000585.1 GCA_013822885.1 Bradyrhizobium sp. | reverse complement strand
GGAACAGGATCTGCGGCTCGTGCGACAGCGCCTTCGCAATCATGACGCGGCGCTTCATGCCGCCGGACAGCGTGATGATCTTGGAATCCTTCTTGTCCCACAACGAAAGGTCTTTCAGCACCTTCTCGATGTGGGCCGGGTTCTTCGGCTTGCCGAACAGGCCGCGGCTGAAGCTGACGGTCGCCCATACGGTTTCAAAGGAGTCGGTATGCAGTTCCTGCGGAACGAGGCCAATCAGCGAGCGCGCGGCGCGATAATCCCGGTTGATGTCATGGCCATCGACGGTGACGCTGCCCGCGCTCGGATTGGCGATGCCGCAGATGATGCTGATCAGCGTGGTCTTCCCGGCGCCGTTCGGCCCCAGCAGCGCGAAGATCTCGCCACGCTTGATGTCCAGGTTGATGCCGTTGAGCGCCTTGAATCCGGTGCCGTAGGTCTTCGAGAGATTTGAGACAGATATGATGGATGGCATCGCGAGCATGGCAGTCTGAAAGGGGCGCGAGCGACACGGCGGCGCTTTGGCCGGGGTCGGCGCGGGAAGGGGCGGGAACCGGGAGATAGGAACGCAGAGCACGTTCCGCAATCCATAGCCCTGACGAAAAGCTATTCCGCGGCGTGGGCGCGGACTGGTAATTCGATCAGGGCGACCATGTGGCTCTTGAGATCACCGGCAATTTCGGGATCGGATTTCAATTCGGTCAGTGTTCGCGGACGCGGCAGCGGCTTGCCATCTTCTTCGTAGCAATCTGCATAAAGCTCCAGAGCTTCCGGCGCGTTGCGCAATGCTTCGTCAATGTCATCGCCACCGGAAGTGCAGCCGGGCAGGTCCGGAAACCAGACGCCAATGGCGCGGTCCGGCCCTGCATCTTCAATAAGGGCGATGTAGTGGGCCATGTTTAATCTCAGTCAGGTTTCCACCCCGCACCCTTATAAGGGATGGCCAGCTAGCGTTAGGTGAGGGAGCCTTCGGTCTCCGTAAACTCCAGCCGGAAGCCGAAAACATCAATATCTTCCACCTGGAAGTCGATCTCGGGAAACCGGACGAAGCCGAGGCGTTCATACATCGCCCAGGCCGTCTGCATGATCCTGGTGGTATGTAGAATTATTCTGGCTTTGCCCGTGCACCTCGCGTGCTCGATGCAGAACCTGGCCAGCGCCTTGCCGACGCCCCGGCCCTGACACGTGCCGTCGACGGCGAGCAGGCGGACGCCGGCGGCGTCGGTGATCGTCGCAACGCTGCCGACGCCGTACTGCGTCAGATCGTCGATGTAATCGATGCTGCCAAGCAGGTTGCCATTGTCGTCAGCAGCAACAAAGAGCGTGAATGCGGGGTTGGCGGCGCGGGCGGCGACGTTCTCCAGCATTGCATAGTAAGGCGGCCAATCTTCGGGAGAGGGCATGCCGGGCAAGGCGGCGTAGGCTGACACCAGCAGCTTGCCCAGCGCCGGAAAATCGTCTGGCCGTGCCTGGCGGATGCTCCAGCCCGATGCCGATGAACTCATGATTTGGCGGCCTTACACGCGCGTGACGAAACTATCGACGACCTTTTTCTCGCCGGCCTTGTCGAACGCGATCGTCAGCTTGTTGCCGTCGATCTTCACCACGTGGCCGTAGCCAAATTTGTCGTGAAAGACGCGATCGTCGAGCGAGAATTCCGACACCGTGCCGGTGGATTTGGCGACCAGTTCGCCCTCGATCACCATCGGCCCGCGCTTGTTGCGCGAAAAGCCGCCGGTGAAGGTATCGCCGCGCGCGCCAGAGGCATCGCCGCGCGAGCCTGAGGTATCGCTGCGCGAACCTGAGGTATCGCTGCGCGAACCTGAAAAAGAAGACTGGCTTTCTTCAAACCCGCCGCGATCCTGTCCGCCGCGGCCGCCCTGGTTGCGCGCGCGGTTGGCCTGTGCGCGTTGCCAGCCCGGCGTGGTGTAGCTGGAGCCGAAGGATTCGACATTGTCGAAGCGGGACGGGCCGTAGCCGCCGCTGCCGCCCCAGCCGGAGCCACCCTTCGACTCCGTGATCTCGACATTGGCCGACGGCAGTTCGTCGAGGAAGCGCGACGGCATCGTGGTCGACCATGTGCCGTGAATGCGCCGGTTGGTGGCGAAATAGAGTTTGGCGCGGCGGCGCGCGCGCGTTAGCCCGACATGGGCAAGGCGGCGCTCCTCTTCCAGCCCGGCGCTGCCCTGTTCGTCGAGCGTGCGCTTGCTCGGAAACAGGCCTTCCTCCCAGCCTGGCAGGAACACATTTTCGAATTCGAGTCCCTTGGCCGAGTGCAGCGTCATCAGCGACACCGCCTCGTCGCTTTCGCCGCCGTCGCGGTCCATCACCAGCGAGATGTGTTCGAGGAAACCCTGCAGATTCTCGAACTCTTCCATCGAGCGCACGAGTTCCTTCAAATTGTCGAGCCGCCCCGCGGCGTCGGCCGAGCGGTCCTTCTGCCACATCTCGGTATAGCCGCTCTCGTCGAGCACGATTTCGGCGAGCTCCGTATGCAAGATCACCTCGCGCTGGGCACGCCAGCGCTCGAACTGGAGAATGAGTTCGCGCAAAGATCCGCGCGCCTTCGGCTTCAGCTCGTCGGTCTCCACCACGGCGCGGGCGGCCTCGAACAGGGGAATACGGCGCTTGCGGGCGTGGTCGTGCAGCATCTGCACGGTGGCGTCGCCAAGCCCGCGCTTCGGTACGTTGACGATGCGCTCGAAGGCGAGATCGTCGGCCGGCGAGTTGATTACGCGCAGATAGGCCAGCGCGTCGCGGATTTCGGCGCGCTCGTAGAATCTCGGACCGCCGATCACGCGATAGGGCAGGCCCAGCGTGACAAAGCGATCTTCGAATTCGCGCATCTGGAACGAGGCCCGCACCAGGATCGCGACCTCGTTGAGGTTGTCGCCCGCGCGCTGCAGTTCCTCGATCTCCTCGCCGATGGCACGGGCTTCCTCCTCGGAATCCCAGGAGCCTGTCACGGTGACCTTTTCGCCGTCGACATCCTCGGTGCGCAGCGTCTTGCCGAGCCGGCCTTCGTTGTGCGCGATCAGATGCGAGGCGGCGGCGAGGATGTGGCCGGTGGAGCGGTAATTGCGTTCGAGGCGGATGAC
>PNLC01000584.1 GCA_013822885.1 Bradyrhizobium sp. | reverse complement strand
AGCGGCGTGCGCAGCACCGTCTCCGTGGTCGGCGTGTACTGGATCAGCTGCATCAGCTCGTTCTGGTAGATCACCTTGCCGGGCGTCGTCGCCATGTTGACGCCGACGACGAGATTGGCCGGGTCGGACTGGCGGATGCGCAACGTGCCGTGGCCGGCCTCGATGTCTTCGGCCAGCATCTTCATGCCGCGCACGAGGTTGTCGCCATTGGACGCCAGCGTCTCGCGCAGCACTTCCGGATTGGTGAAGACGAAATTCGACGGCGCTATCGCGTTGGAGATCTGCTGGACGTAGAACTCGGCCTTCTTGCGCGTATGCGGATCGAGGCCGTCGGCGTTCTTCACCAGCGTTTCGGCCCATTGCGTGGTCAGCAGATAGAGCTGCAGCACGAAGTCGAAGAACTGGTTTGTCTTCCACTCGGGATCCTTGAAGCGCTTGTCGCGCGGCGAGGGCTCGATCGCAGGCCCCGCCTGTTCGCCGACCATGCGGCGCGCGGCCGAACCCCAGAGGTCTAGATAGGCCTTGCCCAGTTTGGTCTGCAGGTCCGCAGCGCGCTGGCTGTCGGAGAGCCAGTATTCGGCGACCTGGGAGAACGTCTTGATGACTTCACCGATTTCGCTGGGCGGTTTGTCCATCACCTCGCCGGCCTCGCGCGGCTTGAGGTAAGCCGCGAGCGCCTGGCCGCTGGTCTCCATAGCCCTGGCGATGTTCATGGCGAAGGCTTCGGCGTTGAAGCTCTTGGAGCCCTGGGTGCTGGAGCTTTCGGTGTTGACGTCGCTCATTGCAGAGACACTATAGGTTCATTCGGGGTTCGTCACCGCGCGGATTGTCGTTGCAACGGTTGCGGTTAACCCTGTTGCACTGCGATAACGTTTCCGTGTTTCGACACATTGCAGCCGCACCGGTTGGATTTGCTGATCTGGCTTTAATCGCTTCGGGCGACAATGGTTTGAACGGCAAGAAGCGAAATCAAAGAGCGGGACGATTAAGCGTTGCAAGGGCTGTACCAGCGCCTCCACGCGATCGAGATTACCTGTAGAGTGTACATGAGTAGCAGGGGATTCCCGGACGGATGCCGGAAGATCGAACGATAAGGCTGCGGTCGGTTGCCGCGCTGTTCGCAGCGGTACTGGCGGTTGGCGGCTGCTCGACCCAGATCGCCGACATGCCTGGGGTCGGCGTGCCGGCGGGCGCCCCTGAGCGCCCGAGGGACGCCGGATCCTATCTGCCTATCCACGATCTGCCGCCGAACCGTGAAGAGGAGGCGATCAAGCCTGCGGAGCTGTCCAAAATCCAGGCAGAACTGACCGCCGCCCGGGACCGGCAGGCGACCGCCTCAAGCCAGGCTACCCCGGCAAAGCCGGCCAAGAAGTGACTTTGACGGATCCGGTCGGCCCGGACCGGTGCCGGGGACGCGGCCTTTAACTTGAAAACACTATAGAAGCTGGCGCTGCCGGGCTCCCGTGCTACAAGAAATCAAATTCAACAACATTGCGGGCCCAGAACTTGGGATCTTGCGCCTGAATTCGCCCTAAATCATTGATTGGGCGCGACTTTTGACCGAAATCCGAGATATCGGTTTCACCGCGTGAAGGTCTTGCGATTCTGTCCTGCCGGTTGTCCGGAGCAGGGTTCCATGGAAGATTTTTACCGCATCCGCCGTCTGCCGCCTTACGTGTTCGAGAAGGTCAACCAGGCCAAGGCGGCGGCGCGCAATGCCGGGGCCGACATCATCGACATGGGCATGGGCAATCCGGACCTGCCGACACCGTCTCATGTTATCGAGAAACTGAAGGAGACGCTGGGCAAGCCGCGGACCGATCGCTATTCGGCCTCGCGCGGCATCAACGGCCTGCGCAAGGCGCAGGCGGCCTATTATGCGCGGCGGTTCGGCGTGAAGCTCAATCCGGACACCCAGGTCGTTGCCACGCTTGGCTCGAAGGAGGGCTTTGCCAACGTGGCGCAGGCGATCACCGCGCCGGGCGACGTCGTGCTGTGCCCCAATCCCAGCTACCCGATTCACGCGTTCGGCTTCCTGATGGCGGGCGGCGTGATCCGCTCGGTGCCGTCGGAACCGACGCCGCAGTTTTTCGAGGCAGTCGAACGCGCGATCATCCATTCGATCCCGAAGCCGCTGGCGCTCGTGGTCTGCTATCCCTCCAACCCGACCGCTTACGTCGCCGAGCTCGATTTTTACAAGGACCTGGTGGCGTTCGCGAAGAAGCACGAGATCTTCATCCTGTCGGACCTGGCCTACGCCGAGGTCTATTTCGACGAAAAGAACCCGCCGCCCTCGGTGCTGCAGGTCCCGGGCGCCATCGACGTCACCGTCGAGTTCACCTCGATGTCGAAGACGTTCTCGATGGCCGGCTGGCGCATGGGATTTGCCGTCGGCAACGAGCGGATCATCGCCGCGCTGGCGCGGGTGAAGTCCTATCTCGACTATGGTGCGTTCACGCCGGTTCAGGTCGCCGCCACCGCCGCGCTGAACGGACCGGACGATTGCATCAAGGAAATGCGCGACACCTACCGCAAGCGCCGCGACGCGCTGGTGGAATCCTTCGGCCGGGCCGGCTGGGAAATCCCACCGCCACAGGCCTCGATGTTCGCCTGGGCGCCGCTGCCGAAAGCCTTCGAGGGTGTCGGCAGCATGCAGTTCGCAACCCTGTTGGTGGAAAAATCCGGCGTGGTGGTGTCGCCCGGCGTCGCCTTCGGCGAGCATGGCGAGGGCTATGTCCGCATCGCCATGGTGGAAAACGAGCAACGTATCCGCCAGGCCGCGCGCGGCGTGCGCCGCTTCCTTGAAAGCGGCATCGAAACATTGCACAACGTGGTTCCTCTCGCCAATCGGCGCTAGGCAGGATCCCGGGAATGTTTTTGCGGTTTTCGGATCGGATCATGCCTTTGCACAGCGTCTCTAGCAGGTTGTTTTAGTCATGGTCGCACCCCTGGGAGTGGGCATTGCGGGCCTCGGCACCGTTGGCGCCGAAGTCGTCCGCCTCGTCGCCGAACAGGCGCGGACGCTGTCGGCGCGCTGCGGGCGCGGCGTTCGCGTGGTGGCCGTCACCGCGCGCTCGAAGGCAAAGAAGCGTTCGG
>PNLC01000583.1 GCA_013822885.1 Bradyrhizobium sp. | reverse complement strand
CTCATGCACGGAGGTGTCTGATGAACCGGTCTCCCTATCGATTGAACCTCGATCACCTGAAGAAGCAAGCCAAGGATCTGATCCGACTCTATCGCAGCCGCGATGCGGCTGCGATGGCACGGTTTCGCGCCGCGCTGCCGGCTGCCGCCGGCCATAGCGACGAGGGCATTTCCTCGCTGCAGCTTCGCCTGCACGACGCGCAATCCTGCATCGCGCGCGAACACGGCTTTGGGTCGTGGCCCGATCTGAAGCGCTACGTCGAAGTGCAGATGGCCACACGGAGCGAGCGCTCGGCGCGCGTCCTGCACTGGGCGCAGCTCCTTTATTCCGGCGATGTCAGCGGCACGGCCAACCGCGCCAACCCGCGCGTTGCGTTACGGGTGCTGGCGGATGATCCCGCAATCGTTGCTGACGATCCCTGGCTTGCCTGCGCGATCGGCGACGAAGCCGCGCTGCGGCAGGCGACACGGGCCGATCCGTCCTGGGTCAACCGGAACGGCGGCCCCCTGCGACTGCCGCCGCTGTTTGCGGTGGCGCATTCGAGCCTGCTGCGCGTGGACGGGTTTCGCGAGCGCCTGCATCGATGCGCGCAGTTGCTCATCGCTGATGGAGCCGACGTCAACCAGCACATTTTCAGCCGCTGGCAGCCGGGATCGCTCGAACAGCCGGACGAGCACTGTCCGCTCTCGACGCTCTATGGCGCGGCCGGCAGCAATCACGATCCTGCCCTCACGGGATTGTTGCTTGAAGCCGGCGCGAATCCCAACGATGGCGAATCGCTCTATCACTCCCTTGAGAATCCGGCCTGCACGCGTCTGCTGCTGGAGCACGGCGCGCGTGTCGCCGAAAGCAATGCGATCTACCGCGCGATCGATCTCGAGGATGATGCAGCGCTGAGATTGCTGCTGGCACACGGCGGCGATCCGAATGAGCCGGCGCGCAATGCGCCGCTGACCGATTGGGGCTCGCCGCTGTCATGGGCGATCTACCGCCGGCGGCCGCGTCATGCGAAGGCGTTGCTTGAGGCAGGCGCCGACCCGTCACGCACGACTGCGGATGGCGTCAGCCCATACCGGCTGGCGCTGCAATTCGGACTTTCCGACATTGCGGCCCTGCTGCGGGGGCAAACCGACGCGCCCGACATCTCCGACGAGGAGCGCTTCGTCGCCGCATGCGCAAGTGGCGATGAAGCCGGGGCGCGCGCGATGCAAGCCCGGCGGCCCGATTTGCCGGCCTCGCTGTCACCGAAGCAATTGCGATTGCTGCCCGACATGGCCGCGGCCGGCGCCGATGACGTCGTCAAGCTGATGGTCCGCCTCGGCTGGCCGATTGCCGTGCGCGGCGGCGACTGGGATGCGTCCGCGCTCAATCAGGCGGTGTTCCGCGGCGATGCCGGCCTGACGCGCTTCCTGCTCGAACACGGAGCAGAATGGACCGAGCGGCATGGCTACGGCGACAATGCCCGCGGCACGCTGTCATGGGCATCCCTCAACGAGCCGGTCGAGGGCGGCGACTGGGCCGGCTGTGCACGCGCGCTGCGCGATCACGGCATGCCCGGCACAATTGCGATCGCCGGCGATTCCGAGCACGAGCGGGTCGCGCGCGTGCGGAGACAGTTCGCCGACGACGTCGCCGAGGAATTGCTGGGTTAGTCCACGAACGTCACGGTATCGGCCACGCTCGCCCGCGAGGTGCGGTAGCTGTTGACCTTGGCCGCATTGTCGGCAAATCCGAACGAGATGCCGCAGACGACCTTGCGGTCATCGGCGAGATTGAAATGCCGCCGGATAAGCCCGGAGTGCCGCGCCAGCGCGGCCTGCGGAATGGTGCCGAGGCCGAGCGCCTGCGCGGCCAGCATGAAATTGCCGACATAGGCGCCGCAATCGACCGCACCATAGATGCCGAGCGGCTCGTCGGTATGGATGATGGCGACATGTGGGGCGCCGAAGAAATTGTAGTTCTCCAGCGCCTGCTTGGCATACGCCATCTTGTCGCCGCGCGCGATGCCGAGCGTGTTGTAGAGCTGGAAACCGCTCTCGCGGCGGCGATCGAGATAGACGCCGAGATATTCGCGCGGCGGCGTGAAGTCATGATCGTCTTTCGCGCCGGACGAGGCCTCGGCATAGATCGCCTTGCGAAACTTCTCCTTGGCCGCGCCGCTCGCGATCAGCACCTGCCATGGCTGGCTGTTGCACCATGACGCCGTGCGTTGCGACACGCTCAGAATGTGCTCGATGGTTTCGCGTGGCACCTCCTGCGGCAGGAAGGCGCGCACGGAATAGCGCTCGTTCAGGAGTTCTTCGAGCACGCCGATACGGTCTTCGGCCGCATAGCGTGTTTTCGGTGCCTTTGCGTCCATGGTCAGCGCCCCTTGGTCGGGATCTTGTTGAAGGGCACGTCCTTGTCGACGCGGATGTCGCCGGGCAGGCCGAGCACGCGTTCGGCGATGATGTTGCGCAGGATCTCGTCGGTGCCGCCGGCGATGCGCATCGACGGCGAGGACAGCAGCATCTGCTGGAACTGGCCGTGCACCGTTTCCTCGTCGGTGCCCGTGAGCGCACCGGCCGCGCCCTGCAGATCCATCGCATAGGTCGCGATGTCCTGCAGCATCGAGCCCGACACCAGCTTGCCGATGGAATTTTCCGGCCCCGGACGCGCGCCCTTCGAGAGCGCGGAGATGGCGCGGTAGCTGGTGTATTTCAGCCCGCTCGCCTTTACCGCCCATTCGGCGAGCTTGGCGCGCGTGGCTGGATCGTCGATCGCGAGACCGTCGTCCGTCATCAGGTTGGAGCAGAACTCGAACATTTCCGGGAAACCGGTCGCAAGCCGCGAGCCGATCGACATGCGCTCGTTCATCAGCGTCGTCAATGACACGTTCCAGCCGTCGCCGACGGCGCCAAGACGCTGGCTGTCCGGAATCACGACGTCGGTGAAATAGACCTCGTTGAACTCCTGCATGCTGTTGGCCTGCTTGATCGGCCGCACCTCGACGCCCTTGCTCTTCATGTCGAGGAAGAACATCGTCAGGCCCTTGTGCTTGGGCACATTGGGGTCGGTGCGCGTGATCAGAAGGCCGTAGTCGGAATAATGCGCGCC
>PNLC01000582.1 GCA_013822885.1 Bradyrhizobium sp. | reverse complement strand
TGGCGGCAAGGTCTGGGCACAGCTCGACGACGACGAGGTGCGCGAACTGTCGATCCACATGTCGACGCTCGGCACCGTCGAAGCCGACGTGGTCGAGGACCTGATGCTCGAATTCGTCTCGCGCATGTCGGCATCCGGTGCGCTGATGGGCACCTTCGACGCTACCGAGCGGTTGCTGCAGCAATACCTGCCGTCCGACCGCGTCAACGGCATCATGGACGAAATTCGCGGCCCCGCCGGCCGCAACATGTGGGAGAAGCTCTCCAACGTCCAGGAAGAGGTGCTCGCCAACTACCTCAAGAACGAGTACCCGCAGACCATTGCAGTGGTTCTGTCGAAGCTGAAGTCGGAGCACGCCGCACGCGTGCTGGCGATCCTGCCCGAGGATCTCGCGCTCGACGTGGTCGGCCGCATGCTGAAGATGGAAGCGGTGCAGAAGGAAGTCATCGAGCGCGTCGAGCAGACGCTGCGCACCGAATTCATGTCCAACCTGTCGCAGACCCGCCGCCGCGACGCCCACGAAGTGATGGCCGAAATCTTCAACAATTTCGACCGCCAGACCGAGACCCGCTTCATCACCTCGCTGGAAGAGGAAAACCGCGAATCCGCCGAGCGCATCAAGGCGCTGATGTTCACCTTCGACGACCTCATCAAACTCGACTCCGCATCGGCCCAGACGCTGATGCGCAACATCGACAAGGACAAGCTCGGCATCGCGCTGAAGAGCGCCAACGAGGAAGTGCGCAGCTTCTTCCTCGGCAACATGTCGTCGCGCGCCGGCAAGATGCTGATGGATGACATGGCGGCGATGGGACCGGTGCGGCTGCGCGATGTAGACGAGGCACAGGCCCTGCTCGTCAACCTCGCCAAGGACATGGCTGCAAAGGGCGAAATCACCCTGACCAAGAATCGCGCCGACGACGAGCTGGTGTACTGATGGCGGCTCCCGCAAAATTCCTGTTCGACACCGACTTCGCAGCGCCGGACAAGACGCGCGAGCGTGCCGCCACCGCCGCCGAGATCGCGGAGAAGGTCGCGGACGCCGAAGCGCGCGCCTACCGCGCCGGCTACGAGGCGGGCCAGCGCGAGGCCAAGGCGGAAAGCGACCGCCGCTCGGCGCTGGCGCTGGAGGAGATCGGCATCGCCATCAAGGCTATCGCCTCGCGCTTCTCCGGCATCGAGGCCAGGATGGAAACCGAGGCCGTCGATGTCGCGGTCGCGGTGGCGCGCAAGCTGTGCAGCGAACTCATCGCCCGCGAGCCGCTCGGCGAGATCACCGCGCTCGTCAGCGACTGCTTCTCTCATCTGGTTGCGACGCCGCACCTCGTGGTCCGCATCAACGACCAGCTCTACGAGGCCGCCCGCGCCAATATCGAGCGGCAGGCGACGCAGAGCGGTTTCGAGGGCCGGCTGGTTATTCTGGCCGAGCCGGGCATTGCGACCGGCGACTGCCGGATCGAGTGGGCCGATGGCGGCGTGGTGCTGGAGCGCGCGGCCGTCGAAGCGAAAATCAGCGAACTTGTCGGACGCTATCTGGCGTCCCGCGATCAGGCCGGAGCGTAGGCCATGAGGACTGAATCATGAGTGACACCGACGCAAAGGTACCGCTTCCCGACCTCAACGCGGCCGACGCGCCGCCGGTCGACGATCTCGCCTACAACGAGGACGAACAGGCTTCGCGCATCGCGGCCGACCTCGAGGCCGTGTTCGACGTGCCGGTGCAGGTTTCGGCCGTGCTCGGGCGCTCCAAGATGGACGTCGGCGAGCTCCTGAAGCTCGGGCCCGGCACGGTGCTGGAGCTCGACCGCCGCGTCGGTGAAGCCATCGACATCTACGTCAACAACCGCCTGGTGGCGCGTGGCGAAGTGGTGCTGGTGGAAGACAAGCTCGGCGTCACCATGACGGAAATCATCAAGGCTGAACGCAGCTAGCAATTTTGGCGATACGCGCCCGCGAGGCGCGAACAGACGGACAGGAGATATACATGCGGCTTCTCATCGTTGGCACATTGAAGGGCCAGCTCACGACCGCCACCAAGATCGCGATGGATAACGGCGCTTCGGTCACCCACGCCGAGGGCATCGAACAGGCAATGTCGGTGCTGCGCGGCGGCAAGGGCGCCGACCTGCTGCTGGTCGACGTCTTCCTCGACATCCGCAACCTGGTGATGCGGCTGGAGGCCGAACACATCCATGTGCCGATCGTGGCCTGCGGCATTTCCAACGACGCCCGCGCGGCGGTCGCCGCGATCCATGCCGGCGCCAAGGAATACATCCCGCTGCCGCCCGATCCGGAACTGATCGCAGCCGTGCTTGCCGCCGTCGCCAACGACTCGCGCGACCTCGTCTACCGCGACGAAGCCATGGGCAAGGTCATCAAGCTGGCGCAGCAGATCGCGGGTTCCGACGCCTCGGTCATGATCACCGGCGAGTCCGGCACCGGCAAGGAAGTGCTGGCGCGCTATGTCCACGCCCGCTCCAATCGCGCCAAGCGGCCGTTCATCTCGATCAATTGCGCGGCAATCCCCGAGCATCTCCTGGAGTCCGAACTGTTCGGCCACGAAAAGGGCGCGTTCACCGGCGCCGTCGCCCGGCGTATCGGCAAGTTCGAGGAGGCCTCTGGCGGCACGCTGCTGCTCGACGAAATCTCGGAGATGGATGTGCGGCTGCAATCGAAGCTCTTGCGCGCGATCCAGGAGCGCGTCATCGACCGCGTCGGCGGTACCAAGCCCGTGCCGGTCGATATCCGCATCCTTGCCACCTCGAACCGCAACCTCAGCGAGGCCGTGCGCGACGGCACCTTCCGCGAGGACCTGCTGTTTCGTCTCAACGTCGTCAACTTGAAGATCCCGCCGCTGCGTGACCGCCCGGCCGACATTCTGGAACTGGCGCAGCATTTCGCCAAGAAATATGCCGACGCCAACGGCGTGCCGCTGCGTCCTATCTCCGCCGATGCACGGCGGGTGCTGACATCGAACCGCTGGCAGGGCAACGTTCGCGAGCTGGAAAACACCATCCACCGCTCGGTGCTGATGGCGCAGGGCGACGAGATCGGCCCCGACGCGATCCTGACGCCCGACGGTGACCGCCTCGACCTCGCCAAGA
>PNLC01000581.1 GCA_013822885.1 Bradyrhizobium sp. | reverse complement strand
AGGCCTTGATCCCGGGATCGTCCTTCCAAAGCGGATCGGTCGGGTCCTTGATATAGGCGGTCGAGATGATGCCCTTGGCATTTTCGAGGCCGGCCGGCTTGAGTACCGTAGCGACCGATGTCGAGACGTTGCCGAGCAGATACACCGGCTTCCAGCCGAGTTCCGCGACCTTGCGGATCGCCTGCGCCGCTCCCTTCGGGGCCGCCCACGTCATCAAGATGTCAGCACCCGAATCCTTCAGCGCGACGATCTGCGAATCGATGGTGGGATCGGAGACCTCATAGGACTTGTCGGCGATGATCATGCCGGCCTTGGCCCCAAGACCGTCGCGCAGGCCCTTCATCTGGTCCTTGCCGGCGTCGTCATTCTGCCACAGCGCCGCGATCTTGCCGTTCGGGAAGTTCTTCAGGATGTAGGCGGCGTAGATGCGGCCTTCGCTCTGGTAATTGGGCTGCCAGCCCATGGTCCACGGAAAGTTCTGCGGATCGCCGAACTTGGTCGCACCGGTTGCGACGAACAGTTGCGGCACCTTCTTCGAGTTCATGTACTTTTGCGTGGCCGAGTTGGACTGGGTTCCGAGCGGCTGGAAGATCAGCAGCACTTCGTCGCTCTCCACCAGTTTGCGCGCCTGCTCGACCGCCTTTGGCGGACTGAAAGCGTCGTCATAGCTGACGAAGTTAATCTTGCGGCCGTTGATGCCGCCTTCTTCGTTGATCTTCCTGAAATAGGCGGCCTGCGCCTTGCCTATCACCCCGTAGGCCGAAGCCGGCCCGCTATAGGGCATGATGTTGCCGATCTTGATTTCGGTGTCGCTGGCGCCGGGATCGTATTTCTTCTGTGCGCTGGCTGCGGTCGCGGCCAATGCGGCAACGGCCAACGCCGTCAGGGCCACGAGATTTTGCATACGGACCGGCATCGATTTCTCCCCATCGCTTTTTTGACCGAGTCTTGTTCTGACCCGAGTTTCGCAAGCGACTTCAACCCTTGCAAGCATGTGCTTGTTCCGCGTAACGAAACAGACGTTGTTGGGCGGAACCAATTATGGTCATCTCCCGGCGATATCTCAGACCATATTGGCGTTCCGGGGCAGACTGATTGGAAATGCTGAAACTACGCGTCGGGCCACGGCATCCCCGACTTGCGAATGCAGGCTTCCGTCTCACGCGACGGCTCGCCGAGTGGAGCATGGCCCGCATCGGCTTTCACCGCCTCGACAGCGAATTCGCACGCCGGACGATCGATTCCATCCGGGAGCGCCTGCAGCGCGGCGAGACGGTTTATGTCCTGGGCTTTGCCGCCTCAGGGACGCACAACACCGGCGTCGCGCTGGTCGAGATCACGCGGGCCGGCGGGCCGCGCATCGTCGTCAACAATGAGGAAGAGCGGTTCTCCGGCGAGAAGCACACGACGGAATATCCACGGCAGTCGATCGATGCGATGGTCGAACAATTACGCGCGATCGGGCGCGACGTCGGCGACATCGCCGCGATCGTCACGACATGGGATTATCCGCTGCTGTTTGCGACGCTGGCGCGAACCGTGCTCGAGGAAGCGCCCGCGAGCCTTAAATTGCTGGTGAGCGCACAGACGCCCGCCGTCGACCGCCGCCGGCTGGACCAGATGCGGCGGACGCCGCGGCTGCTTGCGAAACAGTTCGGCCTCACCGAACCTTTGCCGATGATCTGCATGCCGCATCACGACAACCACGCCTGGTTTTCGTTTGCCGCCTCGCCATTCGCCGATAGTGCGGAGCCGGTGGCGATCGCCGTGCTCGACGGCACCGGCGACCAGGGCTCGGTCTCGCTCTATGTCGCCAAGGATGGCGCGATGCGACAGATCTACTGCAATGACAGCGTGTTCGATTCGCTCGGCGCGTTCTACAGCGTGGTTTCGTCGACCCAGGGCGGCTGGACCTGGCTCTCCAGCGAGGGCCGCTACATGGGGGCGGCGGCCTGGGGCAACATGAACCGCGCCACCAATCCCTATTATGCGCGCCTCAGACAGGTGCTTCATTTCGGCGCCGGTGGAGAGATCAGGCTCAATCGCGCGATGGGCAATTGGTGCAGCGATCCCTTCGAGAATCCGTACCATCCCGCGCTGATCGAAATTCTGGGCGAGCCGCTCAAGCCAGAACAATTGTGGAACCCGGATGCGGTGCTGCGTGTGGAGGATATCCATCATCGCCCCGATACGAAGGACCGCCTCGACAAGGCCGCCGCGACGCAGCTCGTGTTCGAGGACGCGCTGATTCATATCGTCGACCATCTGTTGCGCAGCACCGGCGCACGCCGCCTGGTGCTGACCGGTGGCGTCGCCCTCAATGCGCTGGCCAACATGCGGCTGCTGGAGCATTTCGACGAGGCATGGTTTGCCGCCGCGCAGCAGCGCAACGCGCGCCTGCATCTGTGGGTGCCGCCGGTGCCCGGCGACCCCGGCGTTCCCATCGGCGCGGCATGGCTGCTGGCGCAGATGGCGGGAGCACCTCGCGGCGCGCCGATGACCCACGCATTCTATTGCGGCACACCGCCATTGGCGGCCGATATCGCTGCGGCGCTTAATGCCGATGACGTCGCCTCGCAGCCCATCGGCGAGGTCAGGACGACCGAGGGTCGCGAGGCCGTCGCCGACCTGATGGCCCTTATGGTAGCGCAGAACGGCGTCATCGCGCTCTATCAGGGGCCGGCGGAGACTGGCCCGCGCGCGCTCGGCCATCGTTCGATCCTGGCCAATCCCTGCAACCCCGATGCACGGCAGATGTTGAACGAGCGCGTCAAATACCGCGAGGCCATCCGCCCGCTGGCGCCGATGACGACGCTCGAAGCGGCGCAGCAGTATTTCGAGCTGGAGCCGGGCGCATCCGACGCCGACTACAACGCCTACAATTACATGGTGCTGACGGCGCATTCTAAGCCGGGCGCACGCGAGAAGATCCCTGCCGTAATTCATGCCGACGGCACCGGCCGCATCCAGATCGTGCGCGCGGAAGCCGATCCCCTCACCTACGCCTATCTGAAGGCGCTCGGCCGCCGCATCGGCGTCGAGATGTCGGTGAATACCTCTTTCAATGTCGCGGGTCCGATCGCACAGACACCGCAGCAGGCGATCGACACGCTGCGCCGCTCCAGGGG
>PNLC01000580.1 GCA_013822885.1 Bradyrhizobium sp. | reverse complement strand
GGCGGCGGCGAGGTGGGACCTGCGGATGCGCTGGTCATGGCGAGGTCGGGGCTCGAACGCATCGGCATGGCGTCGCGCATCGCGCATGAGTTCACGGTTCGCGAAATGCTGCCGGCGGTAGGGCAGGGCATCGTCGCCGTCGAATGCGTCGAGAACGATTGGCTGACGCGCGAACGGCTGGCGAAGATCGAGGATGTGTCATCGCGGCTCTGCGCCGAGGCCGAGCGCGAGGTGCTGTGGGTGCTCAACGGCCACTGCAACTCGCCGATCGCCGGCCACGCCACGCTCGCGGGCGATGAGATGACGCTGACGGCAGCGGTGCTCGATGAAGCCGGTGGCGGCTTCATCGAGGTGACACGACATGGCGCGGCGGACCGGCCGCGCGAACTCGGCCGCGCGATTGGCCTCGACCTGCTCGACAAGGGCGCCGCCGAGATCATCGCGCGCACAAGGCCCGACGAGGGTTAGTTCGTCTTCAGAGCCACAGTATTTTCTTCCGGTATTCGAGGTCAGTCAGCAGCGGGGCTGCCGGCCCCTGATGGAACACCGCGCCGCGCTCCAGTGCGAACACGCGGTCGGCCAAGGCCAGCACCAGATCGAGATTGTGTTCGACGATCACGATGGAAACGTGCTGCCGCAATCGGTCGAACACCTTGAACAGTTCGAGGATCACCGTCGGCGCCAGTCCCTCGAACGGTTCGTCGAGCAGCAGCAGCTTGACGTTGCCCGACATCGCGCGGGCCACGGCCACCATCTGTTGCTCGCCGCCGGAGAGATAATCCGCCGCGACATCCATGCGCTCGCGCAGCCGCGGGAAATAGTCGAGGATCTGCGCCTCGTCCCACACCACGCCGCTGCTGCCGTCGGTCTTGCGCGCGAGCCGGCCGAGCGAGAGGTTTTCCCGCACGGTCATGCCCGCAAACAGCCCGCGGCCCTGTGGCACATAGCCGATGCCGGCGCGCGCGATGTCGGGCGTCGGCATGCGCGAGATATCCTTGCCGGCATATTCGATCGTACCCGATGACAACGGCACGAGTCCGGCCAGCGTCTTCAGCAGCGTCGATTTGCCTGCGCCGTTGCGGCCGAGCAGGGCGACGATTTCGCCTTCGCGCACGTCGAGCGTGGCATCGTGCAGGATATGGCTCTTGCCGTAGAACGTATTGACGCGCTCAAAGCGCAGGATCGGCGCGGCGCCGGCGCTGACATCGTCGCTGCGGCTGTGCTCCACCTCGGGCACGCCGGTGCCGGTATAGATCTCCTG
This sequence comes from Bradyrhizobium sp., assembly GCA_013822885.1. Lineage (GTDB taxonomy): Bacteria > Pseudomonadota > Alphaproteobacteria > Rhizobiales > Xanthobacteraceae > Bradyrhizobium. Next base: position 1,871 of record PNLC01000580.1, on the reverse strand, counting down.
CACCTTGCGGTCGGCGCGCACCGCATCGGGCGTGCCGGTCATCAGCACTTCGCCCTGGTTCATGACGGTGACGGTATGGGAAAAGCCGAGCACACGATCGATGTCGTGCTCGACGATCAGGACCGGAATGTTGGCGGCGATGTTCTTGACGAGGTTCGACACCCGCTCGCGCTCGGCGGCGGCAAGGCCCGCCAGCGGCTCGTCCAGCAGCAGCACCTGCGGCTTGGAGCCGAGCGCGATGCCGAGGTCGACCAGCCGCTGCCCGCCATAGGACAGTTCGCCGCCCTCGATGGTCTCGATCCCCTGCAAGCCCAAGAATTTGATCAGTTCCGCGGTCTCGGCGTGGATGTCGCTGTAATGGTCGATGTCGCGCCAGAGGTTGAAGCGGCAGGGGCTTTGCGCCTGCAGCGACAGACGGAGGTTCTCGTAGATCGACAGGCCTTTGAACAGGTTGGTGATCTGGAACGAGCGCGCCAGCCCCTGATGGCAGATCGCCTCTGACGACACGCCCTGGATCTCGCGGCCGTTCAGCTTGATGGTGCCCTGGTCGGTCGGGAACAGGCCGGAGACGAGATTGAACAGCGTGGTCTTGCCCGCGCCGTTCGGCCCGATCAGCGCATGGATCTCGCCGGCGCCGACCTGGAGGCTCGCGTTGGTGACGGCGCGGATGCCGCCGAAAGTCTTGGAGACGCCGCGCACGTCCAGCACGGTGCCGCCGAGCGCCTTCGGCAGCAGGAAGGCCGGCAGCGGCAGGCCGTCGTAGATTTTGCGCTTGCTCATGGCGGCGGCTTCTTCCGGCGCCGGCCACCAGCGTTTCGAGAGCGTCGCCCAGATGCCGACGAGGCCGCCCGGCGAATACAGCACGAAGGCGACGAAGATCAGCCCGAACCACAACAGCCAGTTCGGCGTCCAGATCGAAAACAGTTCGCGAAACAGGATGAAGAACAGCGCGCCGATCGCCGGCCCCAGCATGCTGCGCATGCCGCCGATCACGACGATTGCCAGCAATTCGCCGGAGAACGGCACCGAGACGGCTTCGGCGGAGACGAGGTAGTTCTGGAAGCCGATCAGCCCGCCGGAAAAGCCGGTAACGACAGCGGAGATCACGAAGACGCCGAGCTTGTAGCGTTCGACCGGGTAGCCCTGGAAGGTGGCGCGCAACTGGTTCTCGCGGATCGCCATCAGGACGTGGCCGAACGGCGAGCGCACCAGCCGCAACAGGAGATAGAGCACGCCGAGGCTGAGCACGGACACGACGATGTAGTAGTTCAGCGCGCTATCGAGGCTGAACGGCCCGATGCTGCCGCGCTTCAGCCCGCCGAGGCCGTCCTCGCCGCCGGTGACCGCTGTCCAGCGGAAGGCAATGGTGTAGGTCAGCGCCGACAGCGCCAGCGTCAGCAGCGAGAAATAGACGCCGCGCCGCCGCAGGATCACGATGCCGACGAAGGTCGAGACGATGGCGACAACGACCGCCGCCAGCAGCAGCGGCAGGAAGATATCGTTGTTGAACCAGTTGCGCTGGATCAGCCCCGCCGCATAGGCGCCGATACCGAACCAGGCGCCGTGACCGAACGAAACCAGCCCGGTGTAGCCGATGCAGAGGTTGAGCCCCATCGCGGCAATCGCGAGCGCCACAACCATGGTGCCGGTGTTGAGCGACAGGCCCATCAGGTACAGGGCGAACGGCAGCACGATGACGGCGAGCGCAGCCAGCAGCAGCGGACGGTATTTGGCGGAAAAGCTGCTTGTCATTCGAACTTCTCGATACGCTCGCCGAGCAGCCCGCGCGGCCGCACCAGCAGCACCAGGAACATCAGCACGTAGATGGAGGCTTCACCGGCGGCGGGCGCGAAATGGATGGTGATGCCGCG
>PNLC01000579.1 GCA_013822885.1 Bradyrhizobium sp. | reverse complement strand
CGTGCCGGCCCGCGAAGTCGTCGCGGCGCAGGCGCTGTCGGTGGCGCCCGGCCATGTCGTTCCGATGGACTCGATCGTCGCCTGGCTGGAGCACAACGGCTACAACCGCTCCTCGACCGTGCGCGAGCCCGGCGAATATGCCGTGCGCGGCGGCATCCTCGACCTGTTTCCGGCCGGGCTCGACCAGCCGGTGCGGTTCGACTTCTTCGGCGATAGCCTGGAATCGATCCGCACCTTCGATGCGGAGACCCAGCGCACGCTGCTCGACATGCGCGCGCTCGACCTGGTTCCGGTCTCGGAGTTTCAGCTCGTCACCGAAACCATCCGCCGCTTTCGCATGGGCTATGTCGCAACCTTCGGTGCGCCGGAACGCGATGACCTGCTCTATGAGGCCGTCAGCGAAGGCCGCCGCCATCCCGGCATGGAGCATTGGCTGCCGCTGTTCCAGGAGCGGATGGACACGCTGTTCGACTATCTCGACGGCGCCCCGGTCGCGATCGAACCGCAGGGTGAGGACGCGGCCCGCGAGCGCTTCAAGCAGATTGCGGATTACTACGAAGCGAGGCGGGAGGCGCTGGAACATCCAGGCTCCGGCGCGATCTACAAGCCGTTGCCGCCGGATCGGCTCTATCTGACGGAGGCGGAGTGGACCACGCGATTGAGCGAAGCCGCGTTGGCGCGGCTGACGCCGTTCGCGGTGCCCGACGACGGCGCCGATGTGTTCGACGCCGGCGCGCGGCAGGGCCGCAACTTTACGCCCGAGCGTGCCGATACGTCGGTCAACGTGTTCGAGGCCGTGGTGGCGCACGTGCTCGCATTGCAGGCGCAGCGCAAGAAGGTGGTGATCGCGCTGTGGAGCGAGGGCTCCCGCGACCGTATGGGAAGCATGCTGCGGGATCACAAGCTTGCCAACCTGACCAGCGTCAACGCATGGCGCACGGTGCAGGCGACCCCGCGCAACGAAGCCATGCTGGCGGTCGTCGGCATGGAAAGCGGTTTCGAGACCGATGAATTCGCCGTCATCAGCGAACAGGACATCCTTGGGGATCGCCTGGTACGGCCGCGCAAGGCTAGCCGCAAGCTCGACAACTTCATCTCCGAAGTCACCAGCCTCTCGACCGGCGATCTCGTGGTCCATGTAGAGCACGGCATCGGGCGCTTTGTCGGCTTGCAGACGATCGAGGTCGGCGGCGCGCCGCATGACTGCCTCGAGCTGCATTATGCCGCCGAGACAAAGCTGTTCCTGCCGGTCGAAAACATCGAACTGCTGTCGCGCTTCGGCTCCGACCACGCCAATGTCGAGCTGGATCGGCTGGGCGGCGGCGGCTGGCAGGTGCGCAAGGCCAAGCTCAAGAACCGCATCCGCGAGATCGCCGGCGAGCTGATCAAGATCGCGGCCGAGCGGCAACTGCATGAAGCGCCGAAAATGCCGGTGCAGCCGCACGTCTATGACGAGTTCTGCGCGCGCTTCCCCTATGAGGAGACCGAGGACCAGCTTGGCGCCATCACCTCCACGCTGAAGGATCTCGAAAGCGGCCGTCCGATGGACCGGCTGATCTGCGGCGACGTTGGATTCGGCAAGACCGAGGTGGCACTGCGCGCGGCGTTTGCGGTTGCGCTCGAAGGCAAGCAGGTCGCCGTTGTGGTGCCGACGACGCTTCTCGCGCGGCAACACAGCAAGAATTTCGCGGAAAGATTCCGCGGCTTCCCGGTCAATGTCGCCCAGGCCTCGCGCCTGATCCCCGCCAAGGAACTGACCCAGGTCAAGAAGGGGTTGACCGACGGCAACGTCGACATCGTGGTCGGCACGCATGCACTGCTCGGCAAGTCGATCAAGTTCAGGGATCTGGGCCTTCTGATCGTCGACGAGGAGCAGCACTTTGGTGTCAGCCACAAGGAGCGCCTGAAGCAATTGCGCGCCCAGGTGCATGTGCTGACGCTCAGCGCCACGCCGATCCCGCGGACGCTGCAACTCGCGCTGACCGGTGTGCGCGATCTCTCGATCATCGCCTCGCCGCCGGTCGACCGCCTCGCGGTGCGGACCTTCGTGGCGCCGCACGATCCCTTGATGATTCGCGAGGCGTTGCTGCGCGAGCGCTATCGCGGCGGGCAGGCGTTCTACGTGGTGCCGCGGATCGAGGACCTCGCCGGCGTCAAGGACTTCCTCGACAAGAACGTGCCGGAGATGAAGGTCGCGGTCGCGCACGGCCAGATGCCGCCGACCGTGATCGAAGACATCATGTCGGCCTTCTACGACGGCAAGTACGATATCCTGCTGTCGACCACCATCATCGAGTCCGGTCTGGATATCCCCACGGCCAATACGCTGATCGTGCACCGCGCTGACATGTTCGGGCTGGCGCAGCTTTATCAGTTGCGCGGACGGGTCGGGCGCTCCAAGCTGCGCGCCTACGCCCTGTTCACGCTGCCGGCGCAGCAGAAGATCACCGCGCAGGCTGAGCGGCGGCTCAAGGTGTTGCGGTCGCTGGAGACGCTGGGCGCGGGTTTTCAACTGGCGTCGCACGACCTCGACATCCGCGGCGCCGGCAATCTCCTTGGCGAGGAGCAATCCGGCCACATCAAGGAAGTCGGCTTCGAGCTTTATCAATCGATGCTGGAGGAGGCCATCCTCAACCTCAAGGCCGGCGTGGCGGAGCCCGCGGCCGACCGCTGGTCGCCGCAGATCACCATCGGCATGCCGGTGCTGATTCCAGAGGATTACGTCAACGATCTGGCCGTGCGGCTGTCGCTCTATCGCCGTCTCGCCGATCTCGAAACCGACGAAGAGATCGACAATTTCGCCGCCGAGATGCGCGACCGCTTCGGCGTGCTGCCCGACGAAGTCCGCTATCTGTTCAAGGTCGCCGCGATCAAGGCCTATTGCCGGCGCGCCAATGTCGAGAAGGTCGATGCCGGGCCGAAGGGGGCGGTGATTACCTTCCGCGAGAACAAGTTCGCGCAGCCGGACCGGCTGGTGTACTTCATCCGCCAGCACGGCCAGGCCGCGAAGGTGCGGCCCGACATGAAGGTGGTGTTCCTGCAGGAATGGAAGACGCCGGAAGAGCGTCTGATGGGTACCACCGAAATCCTGCGGCAACTCGCCAATCTCGCCGAGAACAAGAAGGCGGCGTA
>PNLC01000578.1 GCA_013822885.1 Bradyrhizobium sp. | reverse complement strand
GGTGGCCGGTGCCGGGCCGAAATCTTCCCGGAAGTGTTTGAGGGCGCTCAACACAGGGTAAGGCGTGAAACCGCCCAACGCGCAGAGCGAGCCGAACTTCATGGTGTTGCAGAGGTCTTCGACCACGGCGAGGTTTTCGGTGACGCGCTCGCCGCCGATGATCTTGTCGATGGTCTCGACGCCTCGCGTCGATCCGATCCGGCATGGCGTGCACTTGCCGCAGGATTCGACTGCGCAGAATTCCATCGCAAAGCGCGCCTGCCTCGCCATGTCGACGCTGTCGTCGAACACCACGATGCCGCCATGGCCGATCAGTCCGTCGCGCGCGGCGAAGGCTTCGTAGTCGAACGGCGTATCGAACAGTGCGCGGGGGAAGTAGGCGCCGAGCGGTCCGCCGACCTGCACCGCGCGAACCGGACGCCCGGTAAAGGTGCCGCCGCCGATATCGCCGATCAGTTCGCCGAGGGTGACGCCGAAGGCGGTTTCGAACAAGCCGCCATGCTTGATGTTGCCGGCGAGCTGGATCGGCATGGTGCCGCGCGAGCGGCCCATGCCGAAATCAGCATAGGCTTTCGCACCGTTGTCGAGGATGAAAGGGATCGCCGCGAACGACAGCACGTTGTTGATGACGCTCGGCCGGCCGAACAGCCCCTTGTGCGCCGGCAGTGGCGGCTTGGCGCGGACGATGCCGCGGCGGCCTTCGAGGCTCTCCAGCAGCGATGTCTCCTCGCCGCAGACATAGGCGCCGGCGCCGACCCGGACTTCGAGGTCGAAAGTGTGATTGGATCCGACGATGCGCTCGCCGAGATAACCGGTGCGCCGTGCCGCGATGATCGCGGCATTCATCGCGGCAACGGCGTGCGGATATTCCGAGCGGATGTAGATGTAGCCCTTGGTGGCGCCGACGGCGATGCCTGCGATGGTCATGCCTTCGATCACGACGAACGGATCGCCTTCCATGATCATGCGGTCGGCAAAGGTGCCGCTGTCGCCTTCGTCGGCATTGCAGACGATGTATTTGCGATCGGCGCTGGCCTGCGCCACGGTCTTCCACTTGATGCCGGTCGGGAAGCCGGCGCCGCCGCGACCGCGCAGCCCTGATGTCGTGACGTCGGCGAGGATCTCGTCCGGGGTCAGCGTCAGTGCGCGCTCCAGGCCCTTGTAGCCGTCATGCGCGCGGTAGTCCTTGATGGAGCGGGGATCGATCACGCCGCAACGTGCAAACGTCAGGCGGCTCTGCCGCTTCAGCCAGGGGATTTCATCCGCGAGGCCGAGCCGCAGGACGTGCGGGCCGTTGCTCGCCATCGCATCGAACAGGGATGGGACGTCCGCGGGGCTCACCGGGCCGTAGGCGACACGGCCTTTCACCGTCGCCACCTCGACCATCGGCTCCAGCCAGTAAAGCCCGCGCGATCCGTTCCTGATGATCTCGATCGGGAGCCCGCGCTTGTCCGCAGCCTGTTCGAGGGCTGCAACGACATCATCAGCGCCAACGGCAATCGCGCCGGCATCGCGCGGAACGAAGATGCGCATCTTCATCGCTGCGCCTCCGCGACCAGCGCATCGATCCGCGCCTCATCCAGCCGTCCGACGACGCGGCCGTCGAGCATCGCCGAAGGTGCGGTCGCGCACAGGCCGAGGCAATAGATCGGCTCCAGCGTCACGCGCGCGTCTGGTGTGGTGTTGCCGAGCGAGATGCCAAGTCTCGCCTCGGCGCGCGCGGCGAGCGCATCGCCGCCCGCAGCCTGGCAGGCTTCGGCACGGCAGATTTTCAGCACATGGCGGCCGGCGGGTTCGTGGCGGAAATCATGATAGAACGTAAATACGCCATGCACTTCGGCGCGTGACAGATTGAGCGCGGCGGCGATCATCGGAATGGCAGGCTGGGGCACGTAGCCGAACGCTTCCTGAAGCGCGTGCAGGATGACGAGCGTGGCGCCTTCCAGGCTGTCGTGCTCGGCGATGATCTCGGCGCCGCGCGTCTCATCCCAGGGTTCGTAGGCCGATGTCATCCGCATTCTCGATCAGAGGTTACATGGTCCTCCTATGAGAATTGGAATTTCTCAAAACATCAATAAAGCTGTCCCGTGGTGCGATTGCAAAGTGCGATTGATCGCGATCGAGCATGGATTGATATGAAATTCCGATCGATGCAACGGCAGGTGATTTTGAGTGGTTAACGGCGGCTGCGAGATCGGTTCAGTCGTTGGCGCCGTGGATGGCGTCGATGACCGCCGAGGTGACCTCCGTCGTTCTCGCCTTGCCGCCGAGTTCAGGCGTGTGAAATCGGGGATCGGCGGTGACACGCTCGATCGCCTGCATCAGACGCTTTGCGGCGGCGGGCTCGCCGAGATGTTCCAGCATCATCACTGACGACCAGAACGTGCCGATCGGATTGGCGATCCCTTTGCCGATGATGTCGAAGGCCGAGCCATGAATCGGCTCGAACATCGAAGGATAAGTCCGCTCGGGATTGAGGTTCGCCGTCGGCGCGATGCCGAGCGAGCCGGCGAGGGCGGCCGCCAAATCCGACAGGACATCGGCATGCAGGTTGGTCGCCACCACGGTATCGATGGTTTCCGGCTTCATGACCATCCGCATCGTCATGGCATCGACCAGCATCTTGTCCCAGGTCACGTCCTTGAACTCGGCCGCGATCTCGGTCGCGATCTCGTCCCACATCACCATCGCATGTCGTTGCGCGTTGGATTTGGTCACGACGGTGAGAAGCTTGCGCGGCCGGGATTGGGCCAGCCTGAACGCGAAGCGCATGATGCGCTCGACGCCGGCGCGCGTGAGGATCGATACATCGGTTGCGACTTCGAGCGGCAATCCCTTGTGCACGCGGCCGCCGACGCCGGCATATTCGCCCTCCGAGTTTTCGCGAATGATCACCCAGTCCAGTTCCTTGCCGTGAACATTGCGCAAGGGGCTGGTGATGCCGGGCAGGATGCGCGTCGGGCGGACATTGGCGTACTGGTCGAACGGCTGGCAGATCGCAAGCCGCAAGCCCCAGAGCGTGATGTGATCGGGGACGTCAGGTGCGCCGGCCGAGCCGAACAGGATGGCGTCGTGCTTCCTGATCTGGTCGCGGCCGTCCTCCGGCATCATAATGCCGTGCTTCTTGTAGTAC
>PNLC01000577.1 GCA_013822885.1 Bradyrhizobium sp. | reverse complement strand
GAGAGCGTGGTATACCTGAGAGGCGACAGGGACGTCTGTTACACGGATATGATGAAACTATTGGGGTATATTCGGACGGCAGGGTTCAAGGCGAATATCGTCATCGTCCCGGAGCAGGGCTCATGAGCCCGCGACGGCACGCGACCACAACGGGAGCAGGAAGGCTCGAGTGAAGGTCAAGGTCGACAAGACAGTTTTGGCATCGGTGGCCCTGCACGTCGTCGTGCTGGGAGGGGTGTTGCTGTCTTTCTCGACCAAGGCTTTCGTCATGGTGCCGGAAGAAACGGTCTCGGTTGATGTGAGCTTTGAGTCGCAATCCAAGAGCGGCAGCAAGACCGGCAAGAAAGAAAATCAGAACAAGATCGTCGAGAAAGTTTCGGAGAAGCCGGTCGATGATGCCGTTGGAAAGATCTCGGAGAAGCCGCCGGTCGTGACGGAAACCGCGCCGCCGCCGACACCGAAGGTCGATTCGGTTGCCGAGGAGACGGCGAAAGCAGAGGCTGAAGCGAGGGCCAAGGCGGAAGCTGCCGCACAAGCCAAAGCCGAGGCGAAGGCCAAGGCTGAAGCGGACGCAGCGGCTAAGGCGGAAGCAAAGGCGAAAGCGGAAGCGGACGCAGCCGCCAGAGCGGAAGCAAAGGCGAAAGCGGAGGCGGACGCAAAGGCCAGGGCCGAAGCAAAGGCAAAGGCTGAAGCGGCTGCAAGGGCCAGAGCGGAAGCGAAAGCGAGGGCGGAAGCGGAAGCAAAGGCGAAATCGGAAAACACCATGGCCAGTATCGCGGAGCTGCTCAACAAGAAAGACCCGACGCGCGCCGCGAAGACCGGCGCCGAGCTGAATGCAAATGATGCGCTCGGCACTTCGAAGGGCAGGGCCGCCGACAATTCCGCGACTTGGGGCGCGATGTTCAGGCAGCAGGTCGAGCGCTGCTGGAAGAAGCCCTATGGTGGGGTCGAGCAGCAGATGGCTGAAGCGGTGTTTTCGATCCGCCTGAAGCGCGATGGGACGCTGGAAGGCATGCCGGTTGCGCTCGGAACGCCGAAGACACCCTATCTTAGAGTTTATCAGGAGAGTGGCCTGCGTGCGATCATCGGATGCCAGCCTTACAAGTTACCTCCGGCGTTTTACGACGAGTGGCAATTCTTTGAGCCAGGCTTCACCGAAAAAACCAGAGCTAAGGTTGCACGCTGAAATTCACAGCATGAGCAAAGTTCGAGCGATGATTGACAAGAACCGATTGCCAGAAACACGATTCCGTCTGACCCGCCGCGAGATGATGGCTGGAATGGCGTCTGCCGGCGCAGTTCTGGGCGGTCTCCCTGGTGTTGCATTCGCTCAGAAGCGGATCACGATAACCGAGGGCGAGTTCGCCCCGTTGCCGATCGCGGTCCCGAATTTTGTTGCCGGTACGCCCGGCGATGCCGAGGTCGGCGCCGGCATGGCGCAGGTCATCACCAACAATCTCAGGCGTAGCGGGCTGTTCGCGCCGATCGATCAGGCCGCCCACATCGAGCGCGTTTCCAATATCGACGTGGCGCCGCAATTCCAGAGCTGGAAACAGATCAACGCGCAGGCGCTGGTGACCGGACGCATGACGCGCCAGGCGAATGGGCGCGTGAAGGCCGAATTCCGCCTCTGGGACGTCAGCACCGGCCAGCAGCTCGCAGGTCAGCAATACGACACCCAGGCGGAGTATTGGCGGCGCATCGCGCACATCATCTCCGACCAGATTTATGAGCGGCTGACCGGCGAGAAGGGCTATTTCGACAGCCGCGTCGTGTTTGTCGACGAGACCGGGTCGAAGGAGCGCCGCGTCAAGCGGCTGGCGCTGATGGATCAGGACGGCGCCAATGTCAGGTACTTGACGAAGGGCGCCGACCTCGTGCTGACGCCGCGGTTCTCGCCGTCGACGCAGGAGATCACCTACATGGAGTTCGGGCAGGGCGATCCGCGGGTCTATCTGCTCAACACCGACACCGGGCAGCGCGAGATCGTCGGCAATTTCCCCGGCATGTCGTTCTCGCCGCGGTTCTCGCCGGACGGCCAGCGCATCATCATGAGCCTGCAGCAGGGCGGCAACTCCAACCTGTTCGTGATGGACCTGCGCTCGAAGTCGACGACGCGGCTGACCGACACCCCGGCGATCGACACCTCGCCGTCCTATTCGCCCGACGGCGCGCGGATCTGCTTTGAGTCCGACCGTGGCGGCAAGCCGCAGATCTACGTGATGCCCGCCACCGGTGGCGGGGCGCAGCGCATCTCCTTCGGCGAGGGCAGCTATTCGACGCCGGTCTGGTCGCCGCGCGGCGACTATATCGCCTTCACCAAGCAGGGCGGCGGCCAATTCGCCATCGGCATCATGAAGACCGACGGGTCGGGCGAACGGATTCTCACCTCGGGTTTCCACAATGAAGGTCCGACCTTCGCGCCGAACGGCCGGGTGGTGATGTTCTTCCGCGAACCCGGCGGCAGCGCCGGACCGTCGCTGCACACCGTCGATATCTCAGGTCGTAACGAATTGCGGGTACCAACGCCTGGTTTTGCATCCGATCCGGCATGGTCGCCGCTATTGTCCTGACCGGAACCGGCGCCATCGTTGATCGGCAAACTTTGCCTAGCTTGCTGATTTCCAAAGCATATTTTCGTTCTCGGCGGGAACCGCAACCTCTCGCTAACGATGTTCGCTCAGAAAGACTTCATCTGCGACGGGTAGAAATACGCACCCGAATAGGACGCGTGCGCTGCCGATGCAGTTGGTCGACCAGAAAAAGCGAAGCGGTACGGAAGAGCTGGAGCCCGCCCTCTATGCGGCGCTGGTCGATTCCATGTGCCAGAACTTCTGGCCGATGTTCATCGGTTCGGTCAGCAGTGCCGTCTGCGCGGTACTGACCGCGCTCAAGACCGGCAACGTGCTGCTGTGGCCGTGTGCGGCGCTGATCATCGGCATCGGCACGGTCCGCGCCTTCCATATGCGCAGATACGAGCGGCGCACCCAGGTCCTGACGTTCGAGCAGGCCAAGCACCTGGAGCCGCGCTATGCGATCGGCGCCATGCTCTACGCCAGCGTGCTGGGCGTCTGGTGCTTCCTCACGATCTTCAACAACGACGACGCGGTCGCGCACATGATCTGCGTCGCGGC
>PNLC01000576.1 GCA_013822885.1 Bradyrhizobium sp. | reverse complement strand
AGTCGCGGACACGCATTTCAAGTCGCGCACGCTCGACACCACCTTCCACGCCGGCTTCGGCGCAGCAGGCATGGAGCAGGTGCTCGACGAACTTTGCGCGCGCGCAGAGGGCGCGGTGCGTGAAGGCGTCAACATCATCATCCTGTCCGACCGCATGGCGGGTTCGGACCGGATTCCGATTCCCTCGCTGCTCGCCTGCGCCGCCGTCCATCATCACCTGATCCGCACGGGATTGCGCACCTCGGTCGGGCTCGTGGTCGAATCCGGCGAACCGCGCGAAGTGCATCATTTCGCGTGCCTGGCCGGCTACGGCGCCGAGGCGATCAATCCTTATCTGGCGTTCGAGACCATCATCGCGATGAAGGAGCGGCTGCCGGGCTCGCTCGACGACTACGAGATCGTCAAGCGCTACATCAAGTCGATCGGCAAGGGCCTGCTGAAGGTGATGTCCAAGATGGGCATCTCGACCTACCAGTCCTATTGCGGCGCGCAGATTTTCGATGCCGTCGGACTGAAAGCCGATTTCGTCGCCAAGTATTTCGCCGGCACCCACACCCGCATCGAGGGCGTGGGCCTGGCCGAAATCGCCGAAGAGACCGCACGGCGTCACACCGATGCGTTCGGCGAAGCGCAGGTCTACAAGACCGCGCTCGATGTCGGCGGCGAATATGCCTACCGCACCCGCGGCGAGGATCACGCATGGACCGCTGAGTCGGTGTCCATGCTACAGCATGCTGCGCGCGGCAACTCGTTGGAGCGCTACCGCGCATTTGCCAAGATCCTCAACGAGCAATCCGAGCGGCTGTTGACGCTACGCGGCCTGTTCCGGATCAAGACCGCCGACGACGAGAAGCGCAAACCCGTAAAGCTCGACCAGGTCGAGCCGGCCGCCGAAATCGTCAAGCGCTTCGCCACCGGCGCGATGTCGTTCGGCTCGATCTCGCGCGAGGCCCACACCACGCTCGCCATCGCCATGAACCGGATCGGCGGCAAGTCGAACACCGGCGAAGGCGGCGAAGAGTCCGATCGCTTCAAGCCGCTGCCGAACGGCGATTCCATGCGCTCGGCGATCAAGCAGGTCGCTTCCGGCCGGTTCGGCGTGACGACGGAATACCTCGTCAACTCCGACATGATGCAGATCAAGATGGCGCAGGGGGCCAAGCCCGGCGAAGGCGGCCAGCTGCCCGGCCACAAGGTCGATGCGACCATTGCGCGCGTGCGGCATTCGACGCCCGGCGTCGGCCTCATCTCGCCGCCGCCGCACCACGACATCTATTCGATCGAGGATCTGGCGCAGCTGATCTACGACCTAAAGAACGTCAATCCGGACGGTCAGGTCTCGGTCAAGCTGGTCTCCGAAATCGGCGTCGGCACCGTGGCCGCCGGCGTTGCGAAAGCGCGCGCCGACCACGTCACCATCGCGGGCTTCGAGGGCGGCACCGGTGCGTCCCCCTTAACCTCGATCAAGCACGCCGGTAGCCCATGGGAAATCGGGCTTGCCGAAACCCACCAGACGCTGGTGCGCGAGCGGCTGCGCAGCCGGATCGTGGTCCAGGTCGACGGCGGCTTCCGCACCGGGCGCGACGTCGTGATCGGCGCATTGCTGGGCGCCGACGAGTTCGGCTTCGCCACCGCTCCCTTGATTGCGGCCGGCTGCATCATGATGCGCAAGTGCCATCTCAACACCTGCCCGGTCGGCGTGGCGACGCAGGATCCCGTGCTGCGCAAGCGCTTCACCGGCCAGCCCGAGCACGTCATCAACTACTTCTTCTTCGTTGCCGAAGAGGTGCGCGAAATCATGGCGCAGCTCGGCTACAAGAAGTTCGACGAGATGGTCGGCCAGACCCAGATGCTCGACCAGTCCACGCTGGTGGCGCACTGGAAGGCCAAGGGGCTCGACTTCTCAAAACTGTTCGTGCGGCAGCCAGAGCTGAAGGGCCAGAAGATCTATCACGCGGAAAATCAGAACCATCATCTGGAAGCCGTGCTCGACCGCCGCCTGATCGAGCAGGCGCGGGCCGCGCTCGACCGCGGCGCGCCTGTCAGAATCGAGGAAGAGATCAACAATACCGACCGCTCGGCCGGTGCGATGCTGTCCGGCACGGTGGCCAAGATCTACGGCCATGCCGGCCTGCCGCACGACACCATTCAGGTCAGCTTCAAGGGCACCTCGGGGCAGGCTTTCGGGGCGTGGCTCGCACGCGGCATCACCTTCGATCTCGAAGGTGAAGGCAACGACTACGTCGGCAAGGGCCTCTCGGGCGGCCGCATCGTCATCAAGCCGCCGCGCAATTCCGGCATCGTGCCGGAAGAATCCATCATCGTCGGCAACACCGTGATGTATGGCGCGACCGAGGGCGAATGCTATTTCCGCGGCATCGCCGGCGAGCGCTTCGCGGTGCGTAACTCCGGCGCGATCGCGGTCGTCGAAGGCGCCGGCGATCATTGCTGCGAATACATGACCGGCGGCATCGTCGTGGTGCTCGGCAAGACCGGACGCAACTTTGCGGCCGGCATGTCGGGCGGTATCGCCTATGTGCTGGACGAGGCCGGCGACTTCGCCAAGCTCTGCAACATGGCAATGGTCGAGCTCGAGCCGGTGCTGTCGGAAGAACTGATCAACGCCAATACCTATCACCACACCGGCGATCTCGAAGCGCACGGCCGGGTCGACGTGTTCCAGAACCTGCTCTCGTCCGACGTCGAGCGGCTGCACGTGCTGATCACGCGCCACGCCAAGCTGACCGGCTCGAAGAAAGCCGCCGAGATCCTCGCGAACTGGAAGGCCTGGCTGCCGAAATTCCGCAAGGTGATGCCGGTGGAATACCGCCGCGCGCTGAAGGAAATGAAGGCGAACGCCGACGCCGAACCCAAAATCGCGATCGGAGCATAAGCTATAGCGCCGTCATCGCGAGCGCAGCGAAGCGATCCATCGGGCCGCAAGGAAAGAATGGATGGCTTCGTCGCTCCGCTCCTCGCAATGACGGAAAACAGGAATTGAATTCTAGTCGTTAGGGACGTCAGGGTTTAATGGGCAAGATCACAGGTTTTCTCGAAATCGACCGGCATGACCGCAAGTACGCGCCCGTCGCCGATCGCTTGAAGCATTATCGCGAATTCGTCATTCCCCTGAGCGAGAA
>PNLC01000575.1 GCA_013822885.1 Bradyrhizobium sp. | reverse complement strand
ACGTCGAAGAACTCGATGTCGGACCATTGCACGAGCTGCACGGTGCCCTGCTCGAGCGCCAGTGCGCGCGAGGCGCCGTCCGGGATGATACGGTAGATGATCTCGTCCAGATAAGGCTCGTCCTTGCGGTAATAGCCGTCGTGCCGCACGAGATGGACGTGCGAACCGCGCACCCATTCCTTCAGCTTGAACGGACCGGTACCGATCGCCTTGTCGTTCATCGGGTTCTTGCGGAACTCGGTGTTCTCGTAAATGTGCTTGGGCACGATCGGGGCCGAGGTGCAATCGAAGCAGCCGAGGAACGGCGCGAAAGGCTGCTTCAGCTTGAAGACGACGGTCAGCGGATCGGGCGCTTCGGCCGATGCGACGCGTGCGAAATTCTGCCGGGCGCGGGGATGGGTTTCCGTCAGCACCTTCATGCAGCTGAACACAACGTCCTCCGACGTCATCGGCTTGCCGTCGTGGAAGGTGATGCCGGGGAACAGCTTGAACGTATAGGTCAGGCCGTCGGGCGAAATCTCCCAGGATTGCGCCATGCCCGGCATCGGCTTCAGGTCGGCGCCGTATTTCAGGAGGCTCTCGTAAATCTTGCCGCCCAGCGTCAGCGTCGGCTGCTGCTGATTGAACGCCGTCACCAGGATCGGCGGTTCGGGCTGGATGATGGTGTTGAGCGTGCCACCTTTGGTCTGCCCGGCTGCCCTGGTGATGCCGAGCGGGATAGCCGCACCCGCAGCCAACATCGCAGCAGTGAATTCGCGCCTGTTCATGGACCAATCCCCTTAGGTTCCGGATAAGCGCATCGTGACCGAGCCGCGGGTTCCGTGCTACAGGGATGGGGACAGCGACCATCGCGATCGGGCCATCTGGCCCGGAAGATGCATGAGGCCATGAGGAGAACGGGCACCTCAACTCAAGAGATCAAATGAATATCAACGTAAGAGTAGACACGGCAGCCACCGGTAACACCAGTTTTGAGCGCGTATGCCACAAGCGGCGCGGGGCGCAGGCTGCGGCGACCTATGCCGGCCACCTGCAGACGCAGAAGCGGCCGGTCGTGGCGATGGCGGCGACATACACCTCCGAAAGCATGAGCACGCGGCACGCGCACCGGCGCGGCCAGTTCATCCTGCAGACGGCCGGCGTCACCTCGATGATGACGGAACGCGGCAACTTCGTCATTCCGCCGGGCCACGGCCTGTGGATTCCCGCCGGCGTTGTGCATCAGTCGCGCGCCTGGGCCGATGTCGAGATCCAGACCATCTACGTGGAGCCGGATCAGATACCGCACTATCCGGCAGCCTGCCGCCTGATCCGGGCATCACAACTGCTCGAGGCGTTGATGGACGAAGCGGTCCGGATGCCGGTGGATTACGACGAGGAGGGGCGCGACGGACGACTGGTCGAACTCTTGCTTGGCGAGATCGGCCGCATGCCCGAGGTATTGCTTCACGTGCCGATCCCGCAGGACCCGCGGCTCGCCCGGATCTGCGAAGCCGTCATCGCCGACACCAGCTCCGACCGTACCCTCGACGATTGGGCGGATCGCAGCGGCATCAGCCGGCGCACCCTGACGCGGATGTTCCGCCGTGAAACCGGTCAGAGTTTTTCGGCGTGGCGCCAGCGCGTCCGGCTGCTGGAAGCACTCGCCCGCCTCGGCGCCGGCGAGTCCGTCACCAACGTCGCGCTCGATGTCGGCTACGACAGCCCGAGCGCTTTCACCGCAATGTTCAGGCGTGAACTAGGCGCTGCGCCGCGCCGATACCTGCGTTGGGCCGACACCGAGGTCGTGCTGCGGTAGGTAGACGGTAAGCGATCTTCTTTGATGGCACTGGCTTTCGCGCGGCGGCTTCGCGTGATAGGCGACGGTTGCTGCCGCAACGGCAGCGGCCATCAGGGAGATCCGCTAGTTCATGTCACAATGGCGAGACCGAACCACCAGCACGTTTGATTGCGAGAAAACCCCGGTGTCCGCAACGCG
The DNA here is from genome assembly GCA_013822885.1 of Bradyrhizobium sp. Taxonomy (GTDB): domain Bacteria; phylum Pseudomonadota; class Alphaproteobacteria; order Rhizobiales; family Xanthobacteraceae; genus Bradyrhizobium. The sequence goes on along the minus strand of PNLC01000575.1, from coordinate 1,176 downwards.
CGGTATGGCCGTGACCAATCATCCGCTGGCTTCCGCTGCCGCGCTGGAAATCATGGCGCAGGGCGGCAACGCCGTCGACGCCACGGTCGCCGCGCTATTCACGCTGACCGTCGTCGAACCGATGATGGTCGGCATCTTCGGTGGCGGCGCGGCGGTGATCCGGCTAGCCGATGGCCGTGAACTGGTGATCGACGGTCTCGCCACCGCGCCGGCAATGACGCGTCCGGACAGCTATACGCCGATCTCGGATCAATGGCCGGACTACATGGAGACCGAAGGCCGCGCCAATCGCGTCGGCCCCAAGGCCATCGCAGTCCCCGGCAATCTGATGGCGTGGTGCGAGATCGCGCAGCGCTTCGGCAAGCTCGATCTGCCGACGCTGATGGAGCCGGCCATTCGCCATGCGGCGCGGGGCTTTGCCGTGACGCCCTATCTGGCCACCTGCATCGCAGAGACCGCTGCCGATCTGGCGCTTGATCCGGCGATCTCGGCGATATTCCTGCCCGACGGCAAGCCGCTCCGGGCGGGCAGCCGGCTCGTTCAATCCGATTATGCCGAAACGCTGCGGACGATCGCGCAACAGGGTCCTGGCGCGATGTATAGCGGCGAACTTGGCCGCGCGATCGCGGCTAAGCTCGAGCAGGCCGGGTCGTTCATCCGGCTGGAGGATCTGGCCAACTACCGGACCATCGAGCGCGAGCCGGTGCGCGGCAGTTATCGCGGCGTCGAAATCATCGGCCCGCCACCACCGTGTTCAGGTGGCGTGCACACCATTCAGATTCTCAACATCCTGGAGGCCTTCGATATCACGGCTTCCGGATTCGGTACGCCGCAGACGCTGCATCTGGTGCTCGAGGCGTTGAAGATTGCCGCCGCCGACCGGCGCGCAGCAACCGCCGACCCGGCATTCGTCGATGTCCCGATCGAACGGCTGATCTCGAAGGACTATGCGAAGCAGCGCCGCGGCGAAATCGATCCGCAGCGCGCGGGTGCGTACACGTCGAAAGTGCTGTCGAACGAATCCGCCAACACGACCCATCTCACGGTCGCCGACGGAGACGGCAACATCGTTACGTCGACGCAGACCATCAACAGCCTGTTCGGGGCGCGTCTGGTGATTCCGGGCACCGGCATCATTCCCAACAACTACATGTTCCTGTTCGATCCGCATCCGGG
>PNLC01000574.1 GCA_013822885.1 Bradyrhizobium sp. | reverse complement strand
TGAACGGCCTGTGGGCCTGCGGCGAGGTCAGCCGCACGGGGCTGCACGGCGCCAACCGGCTGGCCAGCAATTCGCTGATGGAAGCGATCGTCTGCGCGCAGTGGGTGGCGGAGAGCGTCGGTAGCGCGAGCCGTAGCCCGCTGAAATCGCGCGTTGCTCTTGCGCCGCCGACGGCTTCCGATCCTTCGGCCATACGGCCCATACTCTCGCAAAGCCTCGGCGTACTCCGCGACGGGCACGGCATCGAACGCGGGATCCGCAGCCTCTATCCCATCGCAACAGGCCGTGGCGTGGCAGCCGATCCGGCGATGGTGGGATTGATGATCGCGGTTGCCGCCTGGCGGCGCAAGGAAAGCCGCGGCGGACACTTTCGTAGTGACTACCCCGACGCCCTCGCGCCAGCCGTGCCGTCATCCCTCTCCCTTGCGGATGCGCTCGAAACTGCACGCAGCATCGTTGAGACCAAATCCCTGTCTGTCGGGAGTGCCCAGCCGTGACACTTACGCCGCTTCTGCCTCTCATGTATGAGCCGCTGGTTCGAACTGCGCTTCTCGAAGACCTCGGGCGCGCAGGCGACATCACCGCCGATGCGATCGTTCCGGCCGACAGGCAAGCCGCGCTGGTTTTGCGCGCGCGTCAGCCAGGCGTCGTGGCTGGGCTCGACATCGCGCGGTGCGCCTTTCAGCTCGTAAGCCCTTCCATCCGGCTGGACACAGAGCGGCCTGACGGCAGCGCGGTGGCGCCGGGCGACGTGATCGCGACCATCGAAGGCCCCGCGCGCAGCCTGTTGACCGGCGAACGTACGGCACTGAATTTTCTCTGCCATCTGAGCGGCGTCGCGACCGCGACGGCCTCGCTGGTAGCGGCCGCAACGGGCACCAGGGCGCGCATCGTCTGCACCCGCAAGACCACACCCGGGTTGCGCGCGCTGGAAAAATACGCGGTGCGCGCCGGCGGCGGCTGCAATCACCGCTTCGGCCTCGACGATGCCGTTCTGATCAAGGACAACCACATCGCGCTTGCCGGCGACATCCGCACCGCCATCGAGCGCGCAAAGACCCATGCCGGCCACCTCGTCAAGATCGAGGTCGAGGTCGACACGCTGGCGCAATTGGAACAGGCTCTCACGATTGGCGTGGATGCCGTGCTGCTCGACAACATGACAGTCGAGCAACTCACGGAAGCGGTGGCGATGACAGGGGGCCGCGCCATCACGGAAGCCTCGGGACGAATTACGGCCGAGACCGCCAAGGCAATCGCCGCCACCGGCGTCGACCTGATTTCGGCCGGCTGGCTGACGCACAGCTCCGCCGCGCTCGACATCGGGCTCGACTATCTGGAGTTCAGTTCAGCCGGGAATTGACGTGAGCAGCATTACTCGGCGGGCCGCGCAGCGGCCCTGTCCTCGCGCATCAGCCGGTTGTTGCGCTGGACCACCGAATAGGTCGCGAGCGCAAACAGGATGACCAATAGCTGGATCGACAGCGCTTCGAGCGTCGGATTCAACCCGATCGCGGTCAGGAACGCAGAGCCACTCACGTCGGTGACCGTGATGATCGCCTGTTCCTGGAACTCCTGCACGGCCTCGCCGATGAACTTGATCGCCATCGCGAACAGGAATGCGGAGGTAATGATGAAGAGCGGCCGCAGCGGCAGCTTCCGGGCGATCAGGTTGATGAAATAGAACAGCACGGCAAGCGCCACTGCCGCCGCCGCGAGGCCGGCGAACAGGCCCGCACTCCAGCCGCCCTCGGTTTTGGCCAGCGCGTTGATGAACAGCACGGTCTCCGCGCCCTCGCGGAAGACTGCAAAGAAGGCCAGCGCGCCGACAGCCCATACCGTATCCTGCGACAGTGCCTGATCGGCCTTGTGCGCGAGGTAATCCTGCCACCCGCGCGGATCCTGCTTCACCATCAGCCAGCCGCTGACGTAGAGCATCAGGGCGGCGGCAAGCAGAATGATAAAGCCTTCGAGGACGTCGCTGTGGTCGCCCGAGTTCAGCACCGCAAACAACCAGGCCGCGACGAAGCTGGCGGCTACGGCGACGAGCGCGCCGCCATACAGCGCCTTGATGCGATGGCCGGCACCGACCTTGGTGAGATAGCCCGCCAGCGCTGCGATCACCAGCATGGCTTCGAGCCCCTCGCGGAGCAGGATAACGGCGGCTTGAACGAATGCTGACGACATGAAACGGGGACCTGTGTTTTGCCCGTTTTATCGCTCAAACGATTCAAGTAAAGCGGGCTTGCGCCACACAAGCGCGTCAAACCGATCGCGAAGCGAGAAAGTCCTGTAAACCGGGCACTTCCAGAAGCCACCGCAGATTAGAATTGTTCAATTTCAGCCGGGTTGTCCGACCGGCACGGCCAGCTTCCGCTCATCCTGCCCGAGGCGGCGCGCGACCAGGCGTTCGGTCTGTAAAACCGCCAGCGTCAGCACCACGATCGCGACCGCCTGATGCATCAGCGCGAGATCGATCGGCACCTGCTGCAGCAGCGTGAGAATGCCGAGCACAGCCTGCAGGGTGATCGCCGCCACCAGCCACCAGGCGCCGCCGATCAAGGCGGCACCCGCCCGCGCGCGAACCGTGTCGACCGCATGCAGCAGCGCCAGCGCCAGCAGCGCGTAGGCGGTCATGCGATGCTCGAACTGAACCGTGAGAGTGTTGTCGAACAGGTTACGCCACCACGGCTCCTCGAAGAACAGCCGCGCAGCCGATGGAATGAAGGCGCCGTCGATCTCCGGCCAGGTGTTGTAGACCCTGCCCGCGCGCAGGCCGGCGACCAGCGCGCCGAAATAGATCTGCAGAAACGTCAATCCCAACAGCGCGACGCCGGTGATCTTCAACCGCGGCGGCGCAGCGGCGTGCGGTCGCGCGGTCAAGCGCCGCAGCGTCCAGACGATGGCGGCGAAGATCACCAATGCCAGCATCAGGTGCGCTGCCAGCCGATACTGGGACACCTCGGTCCGCTGCGACAGGCCGGATGCGACCATCCACCAACCGACGGCGCCCTGCAGCGCGCCGAGGCCGAAGATCAGCCACAGCCGCCGCTTTAACTCACCGCTCAACACGCCGCGCCACAGGAAGTACAGGAACGGCAGCAGGTAGACCGCACCGATCACGCGCCCGAGCAAGCGGTGGCTCCATTCCCACCAGAAGATGG
>PNLC01000573.1 GCA_013822885.1 Bradyrhizobium sp. | reverse complement strand
ACGGCTTAAGCGGAATCTTTTGGGGTGGGGGACTGGACCGCCCGAATCGCTTTGAGATGGTTCAGAAAATTGCAGTTTGCGCGCAACCTGTTTCATCCTGAATCACGAGATCGTCCGGCTCAACTGGGTAGAAACGAGTTGCTCAGCTGGCTCGCGCCGCCTGAGCTTCGCCGAAGGCTGCGCAATCGGTGCGCACCGTCTCCAGCGTACGCCGCAGCCAGGTCTTGATGGTGCCGACGGGCACGCCAAATCGCATCGACAACGATTGCCGACTTTCACCGTCGATATAGGCGAGCGACAGCAATACCTGTCGATCGTCCGGGAGCTGCCGGATCGCGGTCGCGGCGATTGGCCGGGCGCGGTCATAGTCGAAGCCGTCAGCGCCATCCGTCGCTGGTTCCGGGACCGACAGAGCGAAGTCGAGATCGGTGGTCGGAAGCGTCTTGATGCGAGCCGCATCGATTGCGGTGTTGCGGACGATCACGGACATCCAGCTGATGGGGGAGGATCGATCCGGATCGAAGTTGGGTGAGTTCCGCCAGATCTTGAGATACGCCTCCTGCAGAATATCCTCGACTTCCGATCCGCGCGCGCATACCGCGCGGGCCGTGTTGCGCATTTTTCGGTTCGTCAGCGCATAGAGTTCCGAGAATGCGCCGTCTTCGCCCCCGGCTGTGCGTGCAATCAGCAAAGAAAGACGATCCCTGGCCTCGGCAGTTGATGCTGTCGCGATTTTCATCTGGTGTACCCGAGTTGAGGCGTTGCTCTCGGGTGGAAACGATGGCGTCGTGCGAGTGGATCACCGAAGCGAGATAACTGACTATTTGCCGCAGCGGTCCGCAGGTGGCCGAGATCAGAGGCGCACGAAAGGACCAATCAGGCGACCGAAGAAGCCGTTCATGCGGAGATCGCCTGTCATGGCCACCAGACAAAGACAGGGCTCGTCGCTGCCGACGATCGGTTGGTGATCCAGCGTCTCGTCGCCGAAGTCGAAATCGCCCGGGCCAAACCGGCCACCCTCGTGACTAAAGCTGCCACGCAAGACACATGTCAGTTCGATTCCGGAATGGGTATGCTCGAGCATGCGCGTGCCCGGACCCGATTGGAGCAGGAACGCACGTGACCTTGGCTGGCCCGGCAGTTCGATCGGCCGCATGCTGACACCCGGGGCTACGCGCCGGCGCCGTCCGATGCGGTAGTGCCGCAGGATTTCCGGCAGGTCGTCGTCGGCCAGGCTAACCGCGGTTGCATGGGGTTGAGGCGACGGTGAATCGAGTTTCGCCATGACGGCCTCGAACGCACCGGCTTTCATGGGGGCGGGCTCGATTGCCTCAAGCGTCGATCCGCCGATGCATTCGACCGCACGCAAGAACCGCCGGCACGTCGAACAGCCCGACACATGAACGGCAACAACGAGATGCTCGCCCGCGTCCAGGGTTCCGACCGCGAAACTTGCCAGCAAATCCGAAGGGGGATGGTGGGTCACGCTCATTTCGTTGCGTCCAACAGCGCTCTCAGCCGGTGCATCGCCAATCTGATCCTGGATTTCACTGTCCCCAACGGTATACCCAGGCACTCCGCGATTTCGGGATGCGGGCGTTCCTCGATGAATGACAGCCGTATGGCCATGGATTGTTCTTCCGAGAGGTTCGACAGGGCCCTGGCGATACGGTCGGCCTCGTCGTTTCGCGCCATGACGTCATCGACGGGTTCGGCGGGATCAACGAGGTAATCGAGCTCGGCATCATGGTCGACCTCGCCCGCGCGGGCAGCCCGCCGCACCCTGTCGATCCGCAGGTTCCGGGCGATCGTGTAGATCCAGGCCGGAGCACCTGCGGAGACGGGATCGAACTGCGCAGCCTTTCTCCACACCGCCAGCAGGGTCTCCTGCGCAATCTCTTCAGCGTCATCGCTGCCGGCGCCGGCCCTCAGCATCAGCCCCTTCACGCGTGGGGCAAAATGCTCAAACAGGCGGCGGAACGCCTCGCGGTCGCCTTCAGCAACGCGTCCGATCAGTGTCGCCCACTCCACCGTAACCCTGGGCCTTTCGTTGCCGAATCTCCGCAGCCGGCTCGACCGAAAACACGCCATTGACTGCCGCGTTCTTGATAGCATCCGGGTCGCTTGGGAACTACGGGACATTGCGCCGCTCAACGGAACTTACCCATGGTAAACGAGCGGAATGGAGGTTTGGATCAGTTCGCTTGGCCAATTTTTGCCAGGTCAGATAGTCGGGACAGGCGATGAAAGTACGTTGCTGCATCGTCGGCGGCGGGCCTGCCGGCATGATGCTCGGTTATCTGCTCGGACGCGCCGGCATCGATGTCGTGGTGCTGGAGAAGCACGCGGATTTCTTTCGCGATTTTCGTGGCGATACCGTGCATCCCTCGACCCTGCAGGTGATGGACGAGCTTGGCCTGATCGAAGGCTTCCTCAAGCTGCCGCACCAGCGCCTGCAGAAGATGGACGGGATGTTCGGCGGCCATTCCGTGCGGATCGCTGATCTGGGCCGGCTGCATGTGAAGTATCCCTTCATCGCCTTCATGCCGCAGTGGGACTTCCTCAACTTCCTTCGCGAAAGCGGCGAGCGGTTCGCTTCGCTCAAGGTGATGATGTCGACCGAGGCGATCGATCTGATCCATGACGGCGATCGCATTGCGGGTGTCAAAGCGAGGACGCCGGATGGCGTCATCGACATCGATGCCGATCTCACCATTGCCTGCGATGGCCGCCATTCGCTGGTGCGCGAACGAGCCGGGCTCGAGATCGAGGAAATCGGCGCGCCGATGGATGTGCTGTGGTTTCGGGCCGGCAAGCGGGAGAACGAAAGCGAGAGCCTGTTTGCGCGCGTCGATCCCGGAAGGATGATGGTGACATTCGATCGCGGCGACTACTGGCAGTGCGCCTATGTCATCGCCAAGGGGCAGTACGACGCCGTGAAGGCGAGGGGACTGCCAGCGCTGCTCGACGACATCGCGCGGATGGCGCCGATCCTCAAGCCGGGACTTGCTGAGGTGAAGAGCTGGGACGACGTCAAGCTGCTCACGGTCGCGATCAACCGGCTGAAGCGATGGACACGGCCGGGGCTGTTGTGCATCGGCGATGCCGCGCACGCGATGTCGCCGATCGGCGGCGTCGGCGTCAATCTCGCGGTGCAGGACGCGGT
>PNLC01000572.1 GCA_013822885.1 Bradyrhizobium sp. | reverse complement strand
CGCCCAGACCATCAACAACGACAAGAAGGACGCGTGGAAGGCGCCGCTCTGGCAGGCGCTGACCGAGGCCGGCCTGCCGCTATCCTGGGTGGGCGAGGATTGCGGCGGTTCGGGTGCGTCTCTCGCCGAAGGTTTCAGCGTCTTGAGCGCTGCCGGGCGCTTCGCCGTCGCCGTGCCGCTCGCCGAAACCATGCTGGCGGGATGGCTGCTGGCACAGGCCAAAATCTCTTCGCCCGACGGTGAAATGACCTTGGCGCCGGCGAGCCCGAAAGACCGGATTACCGTCAATGCCGACGGCAGCCTGTCCGGCAGGGCGCGCGGCGTGCCGTTTGCGAAAGCCGCCAAGCACATCGCAGTCCTCGCCGGCGATGCGAAAGGCGCACTCTCGATCGCGCTGGTCGATGCCGCAAAATGCCGGATCGAGAGTGGGATCAATCTCGGCGGCGACCATTCGGATACTGTGACGCTGGACAAGGTCCGGCCGGTCACGATCAAGCCGGCGCCGAAAGGTTTTGACCAGACGCAACTGATGCTGATGGGCGGCGTCGCGCGATCGCTGCAGATCGCGGGCGCGCTGGAATCGATGCTGGAAATTTCCGTGCGCTATTCCAACGAGCGGGTCGCGTTCGAAAAGAAGATCTCCAAGTTCCAGGCGGTGCAGCACAATCTGGCGCGGCTCGCCGGTGAATCGGCGGCGGCGCTCGCGGCGGCGACCTCGGCCGCCGACGCCTATGCCAACGCGACCTCGTTCAGCGACGAACTGTTCCTCGAAGCCGCCGCGGCGAAAATCCGCTGTTCGGAGGCGGCGGAGAAGGGCGGAGCCATTGCGCACCAGGTGCACGGCGCGATCGGCTTCACCGTCGAGCACATTCTGCATCGCTATTCGCTGCGCGCGCTGGCATGGCGCGACGACTTCGGTTCCGAAAGCTACTGGGCGGTCGAACTCGGCAAGCTCGTCTGCGACCGCGGCGCCGATGAATTGTGGCCGCTCGTGGCCTCGCGCTGAACCCGACACCGATCAGCTGGCTTTAGAAGTCGAGATAGATAATGACCGCAGCCCTTCGTTTCGATCCGATCCGCCTGCCCGAAAAATGCGAGCAGTTGCGCAAGGAAGTGCGCGCCTTCCTCGCCGAGGAAATCGCCGCCGGCACCTTCGATCCGCACCAGCCCAACCGCGAGGACACCGACGTCCCGGAGTTTTCCCGCAAGGTCGGCGAACGCGGCTGGCTCGGCATGACCTGGCCAAAACAATATGGCGGTCACGAGCGCTCGTTCCTCGAGCGCTATGTCGTGACCGAGGAAATGCGCATCGCCAACGCGCCGACCCGGCGCTTCTTCGTCGCCGACCGGCAGAGCGGCCCGGTGCTGCTGAAATACGCGCCCGAGCACATCAAGATGGAAATCCTGCCGCGCATCTGCAAAGGCGAGATCTGCTTTGCGATCGGCATGAGCGAGCCGAATTCGGGTTCAGATCTGTTCGCGGCGAAGACCCGCGCCACGAAGACCGACGGCGGCTACCTGGTCAACGGCACCAAGATCTGGACCTCCTCGGCCCATATCGCCGACTACATGATCGCGATCTTCCGCACCTCGCCGCCGACCAAGGAAAATCGCCGCCACGGCCTGACGCAGTTCCTCGTCAAAATGAAGCAGCCGGGCATCCAGGTGAATCCGATCGGCCAGATCACCGGGCAATTTGAATTCAACGAAGTCGTCTTCACCGACTTTTTCGTTCCCGAGGATCACGTGCTCGGCGAAGTCGACGGCGCCTGGAAGCAGGCGACCTCCGAACTCGCCTACGAGCGCTCGGGGCCGGAGCGCTTCCTGGAAACCTATTACGTGCTGACCGAACTGGTCCGCGCCGTCGGCAAGAACCCGGATACCCGCAGCGCCGAAGGCATCGGCCGGCTGGTGGCGCAGGTCCACACCATGCGGCGCATGTCGGTCTCGGTGGCCGGCATGCTGCAGGCCGGCAAGGAGCCGGTGGTGGAAGCTTCCATCGTCAAGGACATGGGCACGGTGTGGGAACAGCAGCTGCCCCATCGCGTGCGCGACCTCGCCGCCTTCGTCGAGGAAACCGCCACCAACCGCGAGACGCTGGAAAAACAGCTCGACTTCGCCATCAAGACGGCGCCCAAGCTGACGATCCAGGGTGGCACCACCGAAGTGCTGCGCGGCATCATCGCCCGCGGGCTCGGTCTGCGCTAGGCGCACTTATTCAGAGAGGAAAACGTATGACCAAATACACTGATATCGGCGTCGAGAAGCACGGCCACGTCGGCCTGATCGAAATCCAGCGTCCGCCGCTGAACTTCTTCGACATCTCGCTGATCAACCAGATCGCGGACGCGCTGGAGGAGTTCGACAAGGACATCGAAATCCGCGCCTCGGTTCTTGCCGCGCAGGGCAAGGCGTTCTGCGCCGGCGCCAATTTCAGCGACCCAGCGCGACAGGCGCAGGAGGAGGCCGAGGCCAAGGCCGAAGCCAAGGGCGATCCCGCCGACAGCCTCGGCTCGATCAACAGCCTCTATCTGCACGCCGTGCGCATCTTCCGCGCCAAGAAGCCGATCGTCGCCGCCGTGCAAGGCGCTGCCATCGGCGGCGGCCTCGGGCTTGCGGTATCGGCAGATTTTCGCGTCACCTGCCCGGAGGCGCGCTTCGCCGCCAACTTCACCAAGCTCGGCTTTCATCCCGGCTTCGGCCTGACCACGACGCTTCCCGAACTGGTCGGCAAGAACAATGCGGAGCTGATCTTCTATACCAGCCGCCGCGTCACCGGCGAGGAAGCCACCAAGATGGGCCTCGCCAATGTCTGCGTGCCGCAAGACCAGGTGCGGGCCGAAGCGATGAAGCTCGCCAGCGAGATCGCCGAATGCTCGCCGCTCGGCCTGCTCTCCACCCGCGCCACCATGCGCGCCGGCCTCGCCGACCGCGTGCTCGCCGCCACCAACCACGAACTCGCCGAGCAGTCGCGGCTGCGCGCCACCGAAGATTTCAAGGAAGGCGTCAAGGCCACGGCGGAGCGCCGCGTGGCGAACTTCAAGGGGCGGTGAGAGCGCTCTCAGCCTCTCTCAACACGATAGGGGTAGGGAAGGCTTTTGGCCTCCCCTCCCTCCGAACCGTACGGGCGGTTTTCCCGCATACGGCTCTCCAGTCGCTGGTTTCCT
>PNLC01000571.1 GCA_013822885.1 Bradyrhizobium sp. | reverse complement strand
AGGCTGATCGAGGGCGCGCGCGTGGCCGCCTCGACCGGCGACACCGCGACCTATGACAAGGACGTCAAGGGCTTTGTCGATCTCGCCTTCAAGGACATCCCGCGCATCCCGCTGTATCAGCCGTTCGTCAACGTCGCGATGCAGAAGAACATCTCGGGCTATCAGTACTGGTTCCATCGCCGGCTGGACTATCGCGCGCTGGTGAAGGCGTAATCCGCCATGCTGACCATGATCGGCAAGCGGTTGCTGTTTGCGATCCCGTCGCTGATCGGGGTCGTGATCGTCACGTTCCTGCTGACGCGTGCGCTGCCGGGCGATCCGGCGGCGTATTTCGCAGGACCGGCCGCGACCAAGGAGGCGGTCGAGCAGATCCGCAAGAAGCTCGGCCTCGACAAGCCGCTGATCGAGCAGTTCCTGCGCTACACCAACGATCTCGCGCATGGCGATTTCGGCAATTCGCTGACCACGGGCCAGCCGGTCGCCAGTGAGATCCGCAACCGCCTGCCGGCATCGGCCGAACTCACGCTGCTCGGCCTGTTCGTCTCGGTCATCATCGCCATTCCGCTCGGCGTGCTGGCGGCGACCCGGCCGGGTTCGTGGATCGATCATCTCTGCCGCATCACGACGACCGCAGGCGTTTCGCTGCCGGTATTCTTTACCGGGCTGGTGCTGGTCTACGTGTTCTATTTCAGGCTCGGCTGGTCGCCGGCGCCGCTCGGCCGGCTCGACGTGTTCTACAGCGCGCCGCCAACGATCACCGGCTTCTATCTGATCGACACCCTGATCGCGCGTGATTTCGAGGCGTTTCGTTCGGCGCTCAGCCAGCTCCTCCTGCCGGCGACGACGCTTGCGATTTTCTCGCTGGCGCCGATTGCGCGCATGACGCGGGCCTCGATGCTGGCGGTGCTGTCGTCCGAGTTCGTCCGCACCGCGCGCGCCTCAGGGCTGTCGCCGACAACCGTGATCGTCACCTACGCGTTCCGCAACGCGATGCTGCCGGTCATCACCACGCTCAGCATGGTGTTCTCGTTCCTGCTGGGCGCCAATGTGCTGGTCGAAAAAGTGTTCGCCTGGCCCGGCATCGGTTCCTACGCCGTAGAAGCGCTTATCTCGTCGGACTTCGCGCCGGTGCAGGGTTTTGTGCTGACCATGGCCGTCATGTACGTGCTGCTGAATCTGGTAATCGACATTCTCTACGGCGTGATCGATCCGCGCGTCCGGCTTGAAGGGTGAGGTCCGAAAATGAGTGCTGTTCTGCCTGCCGTTGAACCCGCCGGTCCCGCCCGCACCTCGGGACTTGTCGCGATCCTCGAACACACACGTTACGTGTTGGGCGAGAACCGCGTCACAGCCTTCGCCTTCGGCCTGCTGGTCATCATCCTGTTTGCCGCGATCTTCGGTCCCTATATCGTCCCCTACGATCCGCTCGCCAGCGATACCGCCTCGGCGCTGAAGCCGCCGTCGGCCGCGCACTGGTTCGGCACCGACCAGTTGGGCCGCGATATCTTCAGCCGCGTCATCGTCGCCACCCGGCTGGACACCTTCATCGCGGTTGCCTCGGTGGCGCTGGTGTTTTTGATGGGAGGCCTCGCTGGCATCGCCGCCGGCTATTTCGGCGGCTGGACCGACCGCATCGTCGGCCGCATCGCCGACACCATCATGGCGTTTCCGCTGTTCGTGCTGGCGATGGGCATCGTCGCAGCGCTCGGCAACACCGTGCAGAACATCATCATCGCGACCGCGATCGTGAACTTTCCGCTCTACGCCCGCGTTGCGCGCGCCGAGGCCAACGTCCGCCGCAACGCCGGCTTCGTGCAGGCGGCGCGGCTGTCCGGCAACGGCGAGATGCGGATCCTGCTGGTGCACATCCTGCCCAACATCATGCCGATCATGATCGTGCAGATGTCGCTGACCATGGGTTACGCGATCCTCAACGCCGCCGGTCTTTCCTTCATCGGGCTAGGCGTGCGGCCGCCGACGGCGGAGTGGGGCATCATGGTCGCCGAAGGCGCGGGCTTCATGGTGTCAGGCGAATGGTGGATCGCGCTGTTCCCCGGCCTGGCGCTGATGCTCGCGGTGTTCTGCTTCAACCTGCTCGGCGACGGGCTGCGCGACATCGTCGATCCGCAGCGGAGGACGTGATGGCTGGTTCAAGCTTCGCTCGTCTCGGCCCTCGCATGGGGCAAGGAAATGCGACAGGGGTGCTGACCGTTCTACTTTGCATGGGGTTGTTTTCGAGATTTTTGCGGAGGTCATCATGACGGCCCAGCCCCTCCTTGACGTCAGCGACCTCACCGTCGAATTCACCACGCGCCGCGGCATCGTGAAAGCCGTGCAGCATGTCAACATCTCGGTGGCCAAGGGCGAGACGCTCGGCATCGTCGGCGAATCCGGTTCCGGCAAGTCGGTGACGTCCTATGCCGTCATGCGTATCCTCGACCGGGCGGGGCGGATCGCCGAGGGCTCGGTGATGTTTTCCGGCATCGACGTCAAGGCCGCGACCGAGAACCAGATGCGCGATCTGCGCGGCCGCGAAATCTCGATGATCTTCCAGAACCCGCGCGCAGCCCTCAACCCGATCCGCAAGGTCGGCGACCAGATCGAGGACGTGCTGCGCCAGCACGTGCAGCAGTCGCAGGTCGGCGACCGCGGCGAGAAGGCGATCGAGGCGCTCGAGCAGGTCAAGATCGCGCGTCCGCGCGAGCGCTATCATGCCTATCCGTTCGAACTCTCCGGCGGCATGTGCCAGCGCGTCGTGATCGCGCTGGCGCTCGCCTGCAATCCGCAGCTTCTGATCGCCGATGAGCCGACCACAGGCCTCGACGTCACCACGCAGAAGGCCGTGATGGACTTGATCGTCGAACTCACCAAGCGCCGGAACATGTCGACCATCCTGATCACCCATGATCTCGGCCTTGCCGCCGCCTATTGCGATCGCGTGGTGGTGATGGAGAAGGGCCATGTGGTCGAGACCGCGAAGTCCGCCGATATCTTTGCAAATCCTGAGCACGCCTACACCAAGAAGCTGATGCGCGCGACGCCGCGGCTCGGTGTGTCGTTGCGCGATTTGCTGCCGGAGGAAGAGGCGGCCGCGCTGCCGGTTGTATCCACGTCCACGAAAGTTCCGGTCGAAGGCGAAGCCGCGCCGCTCCTCCTCGTCGAAAAGCTC
>PNLC01000570.1 GCA_013822885.1 Bradyrhizobium sp. | reverse complement strand
GGGCACCGCCGTCATCATTGCGACCCACGACATCACGCTGATGGATCAATACGAGGCGCGGCGGCTGGTGCTGCATCAGGGACGGTTGCACATCTATGAGTAGGAGCGGTGACGAACATGCGCCGCTGGTGGACCTCGGCAACGAGCGCCCGCAGGTGCCGGCGCAGGCGCGCAACATGTCGCCGATCGTGCCGCGGGCCTCGATCTCCGGCCGCGCGCTGGTCGCCGTCGTCGCCATCATGACGTTCCTCGCTTCCATCACGACAGGCGCGGTGCTGCTGGTGAGTGCGTCGGCGTCGGAGTGGCAGTCGGAGGTCGCCAGCGAAATCACCGCGCAGGTGCGCCCCATCGCAGGACGCGATCTTGAGCGCGACGCGGTCGCGGCCGCCGAAGTGATGCGGACGCAGCCCGGCATCGTCCAGGTCAAGTCATTCACCAAGGACGATTCGGCCAAGTTGCTGGAGCCGTGGCTCGGAAGCGGGCTGTCGATCGAACAACTGCCGGTGCCACGGGTCATCGTCGCGCGGGTCCAGCCTGGCACCACGCTCGACCTTGCGGCGTTACGCTCCAGGATGACGCAGGTGGCGCCGTCGGCGAGCGTCGACGATCATCGCGCCTGGATCGAACGCATGCGGTCGATGACCGGCGCGACCGTGCTGGCCGGCATCGGCATCCTCGTGCTGGTGATCGCGGCGACGATCATTTCGGTTTCGTTTGCAACCCGTGGCGCAATGGCAGCGAACCGTCCGATCGTCGAGGTTCTGCATTTCGTCGGTGCCGGCGACAGCTACATCGCCAACCGGTTCCTGCGGCATTTCCTCAGGCTGGGCCTCGAAGGCGGACTGATTGGCGGTGGCGCCGCGATGCTGGCGTTCGGCTTCTCCGAATCGATCGCCGGATGGTTCTCGGGCACCCCGGTCGGCGACCAGTTCGCGGCGCTGCTGGGGACGTTCTCGCTGCCGCCGTCGGGCTATCTGGCGCTCGCGTTGCAGGCGCTGCTGATTGCCGCAATCACCGCCTGGGCCTCGCGGCGAACGCTGTTCGCGACGCTGGACGACATCGACTGACGGGAGCAAGCAGACTCCACTTCGCCCGAGAATCTTCTAGAATTGGGCAAATGCGTTTTCAAGCGAAGTGGAAACCGGATCGCGTCAAGGCAACGCGTCACATTGGAAATCTGAAGCCGTGTTTCAATCCAGCGAAACGCGGGCCTCAGGGAAGAGGATTTGCCGGACTCGCATGGCTTTGCCACACGACGATAGTTGCTCGAACGCGCCGGCCGCACGGCCGCGGGGATGGCTGCGTGCGACGATCGTCGCCGCGCTGGCGATCGCGTTCGTCGGCGCTGGCGTTGGCTTCGTCGCGTTTCTGTCCCAGTTGCGCGGCGCGGAGATCAAGCCTGACCGCAACGCCGACGGGATCGTGGTTCTGACCGGCGGTTCGTCGCGCGTGTCTGATGCGATGGCATTGCTGGCCGGCGGCTATGGCAGGCGGCTACTGATATCGGGTGTGCATCCGACCAACGCCGCGAGCGACATCTCCCGGTCGCTGCCTGACAACCAGTCGCTGCTCGGCTGCTGCGTCGATCTCGACCGCTCGGCGGTCAATACGCGGAGCAACGCTGCCGAAACGCAGCGCTGGGCGCGTGATCGCGGGTTCAGGTCGCTGATTGTGGTGACCTCGAACTACCATATGCCAAGGGCGATCGTCGAATTGTCACACGCGATGCCTGACGTCACGCTGATCCCGTTCGCGGTGGTCGGCGACAAATGGCGCGACGAGCCGTGGTGGACGAGCGGCGCCACCTTGCGCCTGCTGCTGTCGGAATATGTGAAGTACGTCGCCGCGGAGGTGCGCGTAAGGTTGGAGGATATCGGCATCGATGTGATGCCCGAACCTTCGGACCAGCCCGCTCCGGCGCCTCGCCGGCCGGCGACGGCGCAAGCCAATTGACCGTTCCCGGCTTGCGTTGATCCGGCCTCGTCTATAGGTTGCCGCCTCCATGGATTGGCGGCTCAAAGCATTGGCGTTTCGCGTTCTCGACCTGCCGGGCGGGGCGCACGCGCATTATTTCCTGCAGCGTCATGTGACGCGAAACTGGCCACGGCGCGCTGCGACACTCAAGGCGCTCGAGAACATCGCCCGTCGCGTCACCGACGACTACGCGCGACATGTCGGCGGAACTCCGTCGTCGGTGCTTGAAATCGGCGCGGGGCGCGATCTCGCGGTGCCGCTGGCGCTGCGCAAGCTCGGCGTCGCTGATGTCATCACCTCTGACGTCGACCGGCTGGCTCGGCTGGACCTCATCCGGCATGCGGCCGCGCAGATCGTTGCCGGCAAGGTCGAACTGGACAGCTGGGAAGCGCTGCAACGGTTCGGCATCATCTACCGCGCACCGCATTACGTCACCGAGGCCGACGCGAAGGTCGATTGCTCGTGCTCGAACGAGGTGCTCGAGCACGTGCCGCCGGACCAACTGGTGCGGTTGCTGGCCGGACTGCGGGCAGTGACGACAGGAATAACGACGCACTCGATCGACTACAGCGACCACTATGCCCGTTCGGACGGCAGTCTCTCCCGGTTCAATTTCCTGAAATACGACGACGCGCAATGGCGTCCGTTCAACAGCGGCCGGCAATACGTCAACCGGCTTCGGCACAGCGATTATGTCAGGATGTTCCGTGAAGCCGGCTTCACGATCCTCGAAGAAAGCTCGGTGCCGGGCGAGCCCACCGCCGAGGTCATCCGCAACGTCGCGCCGCAATTCCGGAAATATGAACCGGCCGACCTGTTCGCGTTGAAGGGGCGGATCATCGCGCGATAGCGTTCGGGCGTAAGCTGAACGAGCTTCGATCAGCGGTCGCTATTCTTCGCGGCAGGCGAATGCGTATCATGCAGCATCATGGCCAATCGATGCAATTGCTGATCGCGAAAGCCTTCCGCCTCGATCGCTTTGACGGTCGCCAGCACGTAATCGCGATTGACGCCGGACTGGCCGTGGCCCTGCAGGACGTGCCGCAATTGCTCGGCCTGCGACAGCCGCCCGGCATACTGCACATGGCCGCGATCGACCACGTAGACCAGAGCGCTGACACGCTGGCGCGCGTCGTTCTCGAGCCACACCGACCGCTTCACCTCGCGATAAACGGACGTGACCTGCTCGCGCTCGCGCAAA
>PNLC01000569.1 GCA_013822885.1 Bradyrhizobium sp. | reverse complement strand
ATTCGTCATGTCGCGCAGCGCGCCGGAGAGATGGCCGATCTCGTCGCGGCGGCGGGTGAAATCCGGGATCTCGACCCGGGTCTGGATACGCCGTCGAACGCGCTCGGCGCCGTCGGCCAGTCGCCGCACCGGCCCCGCGATCGTGCTCGCCAGCAGCAGGGACAGCATGATCATGACGGCCGAGGCCACGCCGCCGACCTTGAGGATCGCCAGACGTTCGGCCGTCACCATCTGGTCGATGTCGTCGCCCTGCGTCGACAGCATCAGCGAACCATGCACGGCGCGGAACCGCTGCACCGGCACCGCGACCGAAACGATGACCTCGCCACGGTCGTTGACGCGCACCATGCTGCTCTTGACGCCGTCGAGCGCCTGCACGACCTCCTGGTAGCCCTTGCCGTTTTCCGGGCCGAGCTCGCGATAGAGGGGGAGGTCGCCGCGGTTGAGCCAGGTGCGGACCGAGATCGTGGCGCGTTCGACGAAGCCGGGTTTCTCCGTCGTCGGCGGCGGCAGTTCGAAGCGCAGCACGTCGCCCCGGCCATAGAGACTGCGGCTGTCGAGAATCATGCCGCCATCGCCGCCATAGATGCGGGCGCGCGTCTTGGTCGGCGAGATCAGCCGCCGTAGCACCGGCGCGACCCGCTCCGGATTGATCGGGAAATCCAGCCCGGAAGATTCGTCCGGCGCGCCGTAGCTTTCGCCCGGCTTGAGGTCGAGCAGGCGGTCCGGGTCGATGGTGATGGTGTTGGTTTCGACCGTGGCGGAGGCGGCAATCGCGCCGGCGATGATCTCGGCCTGCACCAGCAGGCTCTGCGCGCGGGCGTCGATCAGACCGGCGCGGAACTGCGACAGGTAGAGGATGCTTGCCACCAGCGCGACGAGCCCCGCCAGGTTGAGCGAGACGATGCGGCGCGTGAGGCTGGAGAAGGAAAGCGCGAAGAAGAATTGCCCGGCCCGCCGCATCCAGCCGAGCGGCCGCCGCCAGCCCGTGTCGCGCGGGCTATCGTCGGCAACGCGGTCCCGTTCGAGGGACTCCGAAGCATCCTCGTGGTTCAGGCCTGGATCGGTTTGCGTTCGATCTAGCAATAGATGGGCTGCCCCGTTGTGATGCGCCGATTTGTCATTCTACGTCGAATGCGCGGATGTGTCAGACGGCACCCCCGCGTCGTTACCCTTCAAGCATGACCGCCAGACAGGGGCCTGGGGTTCGCACCTGAACCGCCGCGCCGATCCGGATCAGGCTTCCTTGAAGCGATATCCAACGCCATACAGCGTCTCGATCATCTCGAAATCGTCGTCCACCACCTTGAACTTCTTGCGCAGCCGCTTGATGTGGCTGTCGATGGTGCGGTCGTCGACATAGACCTGATCGTCATAGGCCGCGTCCATCAGCGCGTTGCGGCTCTTTACGACACCGGGGCGGGTTGCCAGCGCCTGCAGGATCAGGAACTCGGTCACCGTCAGCGTCACCGGCTCGTTCTTCCAGGTGCAGGTATGGCGTTCCGGATCCATCCGCAGCAGGCCGCGGTCCAGGGCCCGCGCATCCGGCTCTTTCGGCACGGCGGTCGGATCCTTGGGCTGGCCACGTCGCAGCACGGCCTTGACGCGCTCCACCAGCAGGCGCTGCGAAAACGGCTTGCGGATGAAATCGTCGGCGCCCATCTTGAGGCCGAACAGTTCGTCGATTTCCTCATCCTTGGAGGTCAGGAAGATCACCGGCAGATCGGATTTCTGCCGCAGCCGCCGCAGCGTCTCCATTCCGTCCATCCGCGGCATCTTGATGTCGAGGATCGCCAGGTCCGGCGGCGAGGTGCGGAATCCGTCCAGGGCTGATGCACCATCCGTGTAGGTCATGATGCGATAGCCTTCGGCTTCGAGCGCGATCGAGACGGAAGTGAGGATGTTGCGGTCATCGTCGACCAAGGCGATTGTGGGCATGAGCCTGCTTTCAGAATGAGAGTGGCTTAAACGGCGGGCGATCGAGCGGTGCGCCGAATAAATTGGCTACTTACGCGGTCAACGAGCAATGCAAGCTGGGCTGAAGTGTGACCGAGTTCCGCAAAAACGCCTCCACGGGCGTCGTGCACCCCCATATAGCACCCTCTGCGGCCCGGAAAAAAGGCCCTTTCTGCAATAAGATGGCCTGAAAGGAACCCATGCAGCCGACTGCTGATTTCAACGCTTCCAGATTATCCCGCTCGCTGCTGCGGCGGAGCCGGCAGGGCGCCCTGGCTACGCTGATGGCCGGCAGTGGCGATCCCTACTGCTCCCTTGTCAATGTCGCCAGCCACGCCGACGGCGCGCCGATCCTGCTGATTTCCAGGCTGGCGCTGCATACGAAAAATATCCTCGCCGACAGCAGGGTGTCGCTGATGCTGGACGAACGCGCCGCCGGCGATCCGCTGGAGGGCGCGCGAATCATGCTGGCCGGGCGGGCCGAGGAGGCCGAGGGCGAGACCGCTGCCATGCTGCGCCGGCGCTACCTCAATGCCCATCCGTCCGCGGAAGCGTTCGCGGACTTCAAGGATTTCTCGTTCTTCCGGGTAGCGCCGACCGGCCTGCATCTGGTCGCCGGCTTTGGTCGAATCATCGACCTCGAGCCCGCGCAGTTTCTGACCGAGATCGCCGATGCCGGCGGGCTGCTGGAAGCCGAGCAGGGCGCGATCGAACACATGAACGAGGATCACCGCGAGGCGATGAACCTCTATGCTACGAGGCTGCTGGGGGCTGAGCCCGCCGAATGGTGCTGCACCGGGTGCGACCCCGACGGCATGGATATGCAGGCCGGCAGCGCCACGCTGCGGCTGGATTTCCCGGCGCGAGTCACCAGCGGACTGGAATTGCGCAAAATGCTGGTGCGGCTGGCGGGCGAGGCGCGGGCCAGGGAATGAATCAGTCCGATCGAGAGGCGATGGTGCTGTTCGCGGTCGCCGATCCCGATCCGGGAGCCGCTCGATAGTTAATTTTCTTGTGCTGCATCGCAGCAATTCGCGCGCTGGCCCCTCGCGGCGGATGGTCGCGCAATCACGAGCGCAAAGCGAGCAAAAGCGCCGCAGCAATCGTTTGAGCGAGATCAAGGCCATTTTTCGCTAATAACCAAAACATGCGGATCGGCTTGGCAAGCACGGCGTTCATCAGTATTAGGTCGCCGGACCGGGGCCGGAAGGCTATATTC
>PNLC01000568.1 GCA_013822885.1 Bradyrhizobium sp. | reverse complement strand
GCGGTGGCGCTGGCGGCAGAGCAACGAATCGGGAGGCTGATCCTGGAAGCGCCGTTTACGTCGACCGCGGATGTCGCCGCATCGGCGTTCTGGTTCGCGCCGGTCCGGCTGCTGATGCGGGATCAATTCCGGTCCGACGAGCGCATCGCGCGGGTGACCGTTCGGCTGTTGGTCATGCATGGCAGCAACGATCTCGCCATTCCCATCCGGTTCGGCTTGGCGCTGTTTGCTCTTGCCCGTGAGCCGAAGCAGTTCGTCCGTTTTCCCGGCGGCGGACACGAGAATCTCGGCAGTTTCGGCGCGATCGAAACGGCGCGGCAATTCATCAACGCCGCGAAAGGCTGACGCCAGCGGTTGTTTGCTGCATAGTCGGCCCGCAACGAGACGCAGGGAATCAATGGCATGAGTGCGCACGGCCCGATGCCGAAATCGTCGTGGATCTTTCCCATGGTGGCGGTGGCGCTGTTTGGCGTCGTCACGGTCGCCGGGTACGAGTTCACGCCGTCGCCGGGCGGGCTGGTGTTCGCGATCGTGCTGCTTGCCGTGCTGTTCGGCACCGTGTTCGCGGCGGTGCATCACTCCGAGGTGATCGCCGAGCGGATCGGCGAGCCATACGGCACGTTGCTGCTGACGCTTGCGGTCACGATCATCGAGGTGGCGCTGATTGCGA
Source organism: Bradyrhizobium sp. (assembly GCA_013822885.1). Classification (GTDB taxonomy): domain Bacteria; phylum Pseudomonadota; class Alphaproteobacteria; order Rhizobiales; family Xanthobacteraceae; genus Bradyrhizobium. The sequence continues at coordinate 2,506 of PNLC01000568.1, read as the reverse complement.
CCATCATGCTTGGCGAAAAGCCGGTGCCGGCACTGGCGCGGGACACCGTGTTTGCGGTGGTGATGATCGTCTGCAACGGCCTCGTCGGCCTGTGCATCTTCATCGGCTGCCTGCGCTACCGCGAGCAGGATTTTCAGGTCTCGGGCGCCAACCTTTATCTCAGCGTGCTGTTCGTGCTGGCGACGATCACGCTGGTGATGCCGAACTACACCATGACAACGCCCGGGCCGGTCTATTCGGCAGCCCAGCTCGCCTTCGTGGACGTGGTCACGCTCATGCTTTACGGCGTGTTTCTTTATACCCAGACCATCCGGCATCGCGATTACTTCATCCAGGGCGGCGCGAGCGACTCCAGCGATGGCACGCCCCTGTCGAACCGGATGCTGACGCTCAGCATCGTGCTGTTGCTCGTCTCCCTGCTTGCCGTGGTGCTGCTGGCCAAGAAGTTTTCACTGGTGGTCGACGTCGGGACGGCGATGATCGGGGCGCCGCCGGCATTCGCGGGCGTGCTGGTCGCGCTTCTGATCCTGCTGCCGGAAGGGGTCAGCGCCATTGGCGCGGCGCGGAGCAATGACCTGCAGAAGAGCATCAACCTCGCGCTCGGATCGTCGCTGGCGACCATCGGGCTCACCATTCCGGCGGTCGGTGTGGCGACTTATGCGCTCGACAAGGAACTCGTGCTCGGGCTCGACGGTCCGGGGACGGTGCTGCTGCTGCTCACCTTCGCCCTGAGCATGCTCACCTTCGGTACCGGCCGCACCAATATCCTGTTCGGGCTGGTGCACATGGTGGTGTTCGCCGTCTTCCTGTTCATGGTGCTGGTGCCGTGAACCGGCCGAAAGAGTGGGGCAGGGCGGCACTGCCGATCGCCCCGGTTCTCAGGCGAGGCGGAACGCGCTATGCAGGAGGCTTCAGTTCGGGTCCGATCGGAGAACAACAACCATGCTCAGCGCCAAATCCGACGTTCAGGTCGACACCCCCGAGGTCCGCGTCACCGAGTGGCGGCTGGCGCCGGGCAGCGCTACCGGCCATCACACCCACGGGATGGACTATGTCATCGTGCCGGTGACCTCGGGCGAAATGACCATCGTCGCGCCGGGCGGTGAACGATCCAAGGCGCAGCTCGCCGTCGGCAAGTCCTATTTCCGCAAGGCCGGCGTCGAGCATGACGTGCTCAACGAGACGGCCAGCGAGATCGTGTTTCTGGAGGTCGAGCTGAAGCCCTGATCGCCGGTCCCGAAACCGGCGCCAGCCGTTCGGCCGCCGCCTTTCTGACGACCTGGGGGTGACCCCGGCGGGAACACGAAACCTTGCGCCGCAACAAGGCTATTGCCACTGATCCGACGCAGTTGATCCCTGAATGTGCCTCAAAGTTCCAGCATCTAACTGGCTTCGGGGAGTGGCCTGAATGCTGAATTACCTGAAGAAATTCACTGTAGACATCTTTCCCTCGGTGGCTGCGACCGTCATCGGGGCGTACATCGTCAACCACTACATCGTGAGCAGGCCTAGCGCCGATGCGCCCGCTGCAGCGGTATCCGCTGCCGACCCGAAGGGTAAAGCCAAGGCCGCGACGGACGCCAATCCAGAGGGTACGACGGCCGTCAGCAATCTCCCGGCGGCAGGGGTCAAGGCCAGGGGTATCTCCGAGAAGGCCGTCACGGAAAAGAACGCCGCCGAACAACGGCCGGCGGTGGCCGAGAAGGTGCAGGAAAAGGCTGGCGCGAAGGCTGATGCTGCCAAGGCCGAGGCTATCAAGGTTGAGACCGTCAAGGCTGACGCCAAGGCCGATGCCAAGCATGACGCGAAGTCCACTGAGACGGCCGCGCCGCGCGAGAAGGAAAAGATCAGGGTCGTGCTGCCGTCGCCGATCCAGCCCGCGGCATCAACCTCGGCGCCGGTCGCGGCCGCGCCTAATCCGGTAGCCCCGGTCGAGACTGCCGCGGTGCCGGCACCGGCGCAGGAAGAGCGCCGCGATGCCAACGATCTGGCGCGTGCGGCGATCGAGCGCCTGCGCCTCAATGGCGAGGGTTCTGCGCGCGCGCCCGAAGTGGCCCGCATTCCCGACACGCCCAAGGAAGCACCAAGAGCCGAAGCACCAAGAGCCGAAACACCAAAAGCGGAAACACCGAAGGTGGAATCGCCGAGGATCGCGGCTGCGCCGGCGCTGCGGCCGCTGCCGCCACCGGTCATGATCTCGACTCCGCCAACTGCCGGCGAGCCCTATGGTCAGGCCGTGCCGCAACGGCCGCCTTACGCGGCCGATGGCGCGCGCCGCCCGACGCCGCCGGCCGAGATTCCGCTCTCGCGCCCGCTCGATCTGCGTGCCGAGCTCGCGGAGCCTTCCGTGCGCGAGCGCACGACGGCCGCTGCCGAAGAGGTGCTGTCGACGGCGAAGTCGCTGTTCCACGCCGTGCTGCCGAAATAAAATACTTGCTGAAATCTAGCTAGCCGCCGGTCCGCGCGAGGCCGCTTCGCGCGGCTTCGTCCCTGGGACGAAGCGCAA
>PNLC01000567.1 GCA_013822885.1 Bradyrhizobium sp. | reverse complement strand
CTCCCGCTGAACCTGTATGCTCGTGTGCGCGTTTTTAAGTGCGCAATTGCACACGAGACCGCGGGTGCAGCGCGCACCCGGTCTTCCCTGCGCCCTCGGTATTTGGAGGGACAACGAAATGCAAACCTCGGGCAAACATGTCGCGAGATCGCGAAACTATATCCACGTCATCGCGAGCGCAGCAGCAATCCAACTATATCCCCGCGCCGAGGCGAGGATTGCTTCGCGGCGCTCGCAATGACGGTAACAGTCGTCATCGCCGCGCAGGCGGGGATTCAGTATTCCAGAGACGCCAATGATTGAATCGAGAGGCCGCAGCGTACTGGATCCCCGCCTGCGCATGGATGACAGCAAAGTGGGCGCCGCGACATCGCGAAACCCGCTTCGCCTCGTATTCTCGGCATGGCTGATACACCGATCTTTTCGCCTCGGGGCCATTTCCCCTTCGCCCCAAAACGCTCTATTGTGCCGCTCGCTTCGCGATTGTCGAAGTAAAATACAGGATAAATATCAAAGGCTTGGTTTGGTGCCGCGCCTTTGGAGGGTAGTTTGACGCGCTATATTTCGACACGGGGGGAGGCCCCCGTCCTGGGTTTCTGCGATGTGATGCTGACCGGGCTTGCCCGCGACGGCGGCCTCTACGTGCCGGAGGTCTGGCCGCAGCTTTCGCATGAGACCATCGCCTCCTTCTTCGGCCGACCCTATTGGGAGGTCGCGGTTGACGTGATCAAGCCGTTTACGGCGGGCGAAATCTCCGACGCCGATCTCGGCCGCATGGCGAATGAGGCCTACGCGACGTTCCGTCATCCTGCCGTGGTGCCGCTCGATCAGGTCGGGCCCAATCAATTCGTGCTGGAACTGTTCCACGGCCCGACGCTGGCGTTCAAGGACGTCGCGATGCAGCTGATCTCCCGGCTGATGGATCACGTGCTGGCCAAGCGCAACCAGCGCACCACCATCGTAGTCGCGACCTCGGGCGATACCGGTGGCGCCGCGGTCGATGCGTTTGCCGGCCTCGACAATGTCGACCTGGTCGTGCTGTTTCCGAACGGGCGCATCTCCGACGTGCAGCGCCGGATGATGACGACGACGGGCGCATCCAACGTGCATGCGCTGGCGATCGAAGGCACCTTCGACGATTGCCAGGCGATCGTGAAGGCGATGTTCAACCATCACGGCTTTCGCGACGCGGTCTCGCTGTCCGGCGTCAACTCGATCAACTGGGCGCGCATCGTCGCGCAGGTCGTGTACTACTTCACGTCAGCGGTCGCGCTCGGTGCGCCTGCGCGCGTGGTGGACTTCACCGTGCCCACGGGAAATTTCGGCGACATCTTTGCGGGTTACGTTGCCAAGAAGATGGGCCTGCCGATCCGCTGGCTGCGGATCGCCTCCAATGTCAACGACATCCTGCCGCGCACGCTCAAGACCGGCATCTACGAGGTGAAGGAGGTTCACGCCTCCGCCTCGCCCTCGATGGACATCCAGATATCCTCGAATTTCGAACGGCTGTTGTTCGAGGCCAGCCGCCGCGACGCCGACAGCGTGCGGCGGCTGATGGCCTCGCTGAAACAGTCCGGACGGTTCGTGCTGCCGGATGCGATGCTCGCCGCCATCCGCGAGGAATTCGACGCCGGACGTGCCGATGAGACCGAAACGGCGGCCGCGATCCGCGCCGCCTGGCGCGAGGCCGGCGATCTCATCGATCCCCATACCGCGGTGGCGATGGCGGTGGCCGATCGCGACACCTCCGATTCGGGGATCCCCAACATCGTGCTGTCGACCGCGCATCCGGCCAAGTTTCCCGATGCAGTGGAGGCCGCCTGCGGGGTGCGGCCGCAATTGCCGGCATGGCTCGATGGCCTGATGACCAAATCCGAACACATCACGGTGATGAAAAACGATTCAGCCGAGGTTGAGAGATTCGTGCGCTCGGTAAGCCGCGCCGCGAAGCAGGGAGTTGCCGGATGAGCGTTGACGTAACCAAGCTGCCGTCCGGTCTGACCATCGTCACCGACACCATGCCGCATCTGGAAACCGCGGCGCTCGGCGTCTGGGCCGGGGTCGGCGGCCGCGACGAAAAGCCCAACGAGCACGGTATCTCGCATCTCCTGGAACACATGGCCTTCAAGGGCACCACCAGACGTTCGTCTCGGGAGATCGTGGAGGAAATCGAAGCGGTCGGCGGTGACCTCAACGCGGGGACCTCGACCGAGACCACCGCCTATTATGCGCGGGTGATGAAGGCCGACGTGCCGCTGGCGCTCGACGTGCTGTCCGACATCCTGGCCAATCCGTCATTTGTGCCGGACGAACTCGAGCGCGAGAAGAGCGTGATCGTGCAGGAAATCGGCGCCGCGCAGGATACCCCTGACGACGTCGTGTTCGAGCACCTCAACGAACTCTGCTTTCCCGACCAGCCGATTGGCCGTTCGCTGCTCGGCACCGCAAAAACCCTGAAGACGTTCGATCGCGACATGCTGCGCGGCTATCTCTCGACGCATTACCGCGGGCCCGACATGGTGGTGGCCGCCGCCGGCGCCGTCGATCACAAACGCGTGGTCGAGGATGTGACGCAGAAATTCGCCAGCTTCGACGCCACGCCGGCGCCGAAGCCGCAAACCGCGATGTTCGGCCAGGGCGGCTCGCGCGTGGTGCATCGCGATCTCGAACAGGCGCATCTGACGCTGGCGCTCGAAGGCGTGCCGCAGAGCGACCTGTCGCTGTTCTCGCTGCAGGTCTTCACCAACACGCTCGGCGGCGGAATGTCGTCGCGGCTGTTCCAGGAAGTCCGCGAGAAGCGCGGCCTGTGCTACTCGATCTATACGTTCCACGCGCCCTATGCCGACACCGGCTTTTTCGGTCTCTATACCGGCACCGATCCCGCCGACGCGCCCGAGATGATGGAAGTGATCGTCGACGTCATCAACGATGCCGTCGAAACCCTCACCGAAGCCGAGATCGCGCGCGCCAAGGCGCAGATGAAGGCCGGGCTCCTGATGGCGCTGGAAAGCTGCTCGTCGCGCGCCGAACAGTTGGCGCGGCACATTCTGGCCTATGGGCGGCCGCTGACGGTGGAAGAGCTGGTGGCGCGGATCGATGCGGTCAGCGTCGAATCGACCCGCAATGCCGCGCACGCACTTCTATCGCGCAGCCGGCCGGCGGTGGTGGCGCTCGGCACC
>PNLC01000566.1 GCA_013822885.1 Bradyrhizobium sp. | reverse complement strand
AGAGTTCCGCGACAAGGCCAACGCGCTGCTGGAGCAGGTTGGCCTCAAGGGTTTTGGCAGCCGCTACCCCTGGCAATTGTCCGGCGGCATGCTTCAGCGCGCCAATCTCTGTCGTGCGCTGATCCACGAGCCGCGCATGCTGCTGCTCGACGAGCCCTTTGGCGCGCTCGACCAGTTCACGCGGGAAGAACTGTGGTCGATCCTTCAGGATCTCTGGATCGCCCACAAGCCGACCGTGCTGCTGGTGACCCATGATTTGCGCGAGGCGGCGTTCCTCGGCAGCCGCATTTGCGTGATGAGCGCGCGGCCCGGCCGCATCATCGACGACAGCCGCGTCGACTTCGTCCGTCCGCGAACGGTCGCGATGACCTTTGAGCCGGATTTCGTGGCGCTGAACCAGAAGCTGCGCGCGTTCATCGAGGACGCCAGATCCGCTTCAAAGGCAACCGCGGCGGCACAGGGAGCAACCTGACATGCCCGATTTCGATTATCGCCAGAAGGCCTGGTCGGCGGGACTGATCGTGCTGTTCTTCGTGGCCTGGGAATTGTTCTGCCTGATGACAGGGATGTCCGATTTGGTGCTGCCGCGCCCGTCGCAGGTGTTCGCGACGCTGTTCGACAAGTTCCCGATCCTTTGGCCGCACATCCTGCAGACGCTGGCGACGACGATGATCGGCTTCGTGCTCGGCGTCGGCCTCGGCGTCGTACTCGGCGCGGTCATCGGCGTCTCGAAGACCGCTTACGATACCGCCTATCCGCTGCTGGTGGGCTTTTCGTCGATACCGAAGGTCGCCGTGGTGCCGATCTTCGTGCTGTGGTTCGGCTCCGGCTCGGTGCCCGCGGTGCTCACCGCGCTCTCGATCTGCTTCTTCCCGATCGTCGTCAACATTGCGACCGGTCTTGCAACCACCGAACCCGAACTCGAAGACGTGCTCAAGGCGCTCGGCGCCAGCAAGCTCGATATCCTCTGGAATGTCGGGCTGCCGCGCACCATGCCGTTCTTCTTTGCCTCGCTGAAGGTCGCGATCTCCTACGCCTTCGTCGGCGCGGTGCTGTCGGAGACCGTCGCTTCGAACCGCGGCATCGGCAACGTCATGATGACCGCGTCCTCCAACTTCAACGTGCCGCTGGTGTTCGCCGGCCTGTTCGTGCTCGCCGGCCTCGGCGTCGCGCTCTACGTCATCTTCTCGCTGATCGAGGGGCGCGTCACCGGCTGGGCCACCCGCAAGAGTGACGTGATCGCGACATGAAGCCAATTTTCGCCAACCGCCATCCAACCCAGTCGAGGAGACCACCATGTTAGCCAGAGTAAGCGCCGCGCTGTTGGGAGTTGCCCTGTTCGCCGGCACAGCAGGTGCGCAGGAGACGACGATCAAGTTTACGCTGGGCTGGAAGACGCAAGGCTCGGACGCCGCGTTCTTCTATGCCAAGGACAACGGCCTCTTCAAGGAAGAGGGCCTCAACGTCGTGATCGATCAGGGCGAGGGCTCGGGCGCAACTGTGACGCGCATCATGTCGGGCGCCTATGACGCCGGCTTCGGCGACGTCAACGCCATCATCCAGAACGCATCCACCAAGCCGCAGGATGCGCCGGTCATGGTCTACATGATTTGGAACCAGCCGCCGTTTGCGATCGTCACCAAGAAGACCAGCGGCATCAACACCATCAAGGACTTCGAAGGACGCACGCTGGGCGGCGCGCAGGGCACGCCGACCACGCGGCTGCTGCCGGTGTTCGCCCAGAAGAACAAGCTGGAGGGCGAGAAGATCAAGATCTCCAACATGGCTCCGAACCTGCAGGAGCCGATGCTGATCAAGGGTGATATCGACGCCGCGCTGGTGTTCAACATCACGAGCTATTTCAACCTGGTGCTGAACCGCCAGGATCCCGACAAGGACTACAAATGGTTTTCGTTCGGCGACTATGGCATGGATCTCTATTCCAACGGTGTGATGGTTTCGAAGAAGCTGCTGGCTTCCAATCCAAAGGCCGTCGCCGGCCTCGTCCGCGCCGTCAACAAGGGCATGATCGCGATTGCCAAGGATCAGAACGCCGGGATGAAGGCGGCGCTGAACTACGATAACCTGATCAATGTCGATGTCGAAAAACGCCGGCTGCAATTCTCCTTCGACAAGCTGATCGTATCGCCCGAGATGAAGGAGATCGGTGTCGGCGACGTCAAGGATGACCGCATGGCCCGTGCCATCGGCATCATCGTCGAGGGCTACCAGCTCGCCCGCGCGCCGACGCCCGCGGAGATCTTCTCGCGCGAGTTCCTGCCGCCGCGCAAGGAGCGTGAGTTGGTCTATACGGCGAACTAAAGGGCTTCTCGTCATTGCGAGGAGCGAAGCGACGAAGCAATCCATTCTTTGTATCCGCGCGGCACGATGGATTGCTTCGCTTCGCTCGCAATGACGGAGGGATGTCATGACCACGGAGATTGCCGCACACAGCCTGTTCTCCGGCCCTGACCGCGGCCTGCTCGAAAACGTCGTGCTGCGGCACGTGGGTGGCACCATCATCGATATCTCCGAGGGAGCGCCGCCCACGACCGGTCCGCGCACCCTCGTGCTTCCGGCCTACGTCAATGCTCACGACCACGCGCGTCCCACCGCGTCCTCGTTCGGCGCGCTCGGCATGCCCCTTGAGGGCTGGATTCTGCGATCCGCACTCGGCACGCCGGTCGATCCATATCTGACGGCGGCGTCGGCACTGGCGCGCTCGGCGCGGGCCGGGTGCGCCGCGATGATGATCCACTACACCCGTCCGAGCGGCACAATGCCACTGCTGGACGAGGCGAGGGCGATCGCGCGGGCGGCATCCGACGTCGGCATCCGCATCGCATTCGCGCTCGCGGTACGCGATCGGAACCCGGTGGTGTATGGCGATGAAGAACCGCTGCTGGCCGGCCTCGCCGGCGAAGATCGCAGGACGATCGAGGAACTGTTTGTCCGCACGCCGATGTCGCCACAGGCCTACATCGAACTGACCGACGCCATTGCCGCGGCAATATCGAGTCCGAAGGTCGACGTGCAGCTTGGCCCGGCCGGCGTGCAGTGGTGCTCGAAACCGCTGCTCGAGGCGGTGGCCGAGAACTCGGCGCAGACCGGCCGGCGCATCCACATGCATCTTTTGGAGACGATCTATCAGCGCGCGTGGGCGGACCAGAATTTTCCGCAGGGCGTCGTCCGC
>PNLC01000565.1 GCA_013822885.1 Bradyrhizobium sp. | reverse complement strand
TCAGGTTTCGGGTGGATAGCAATAATTTCCAAGCCTAGATTTGCACATGACGAGAAGCTGGTGGCACTGAACAGGAGAATATGGAGCCAGAAATGACCGGGCACCATTTTGCGATATTCGACACTGCGATCGGCCGCTGCGGCATCGTGTGGGGCGAGCGCGGCATTACCTCTGTGCAACTGCCGATGGGCGACGAGAAGAACACCCGCACCCGCCTGCAACAGCGGCACGACGATCTCGCTGAAACGCCGCCGCCGGCGAAGGTGCAGGCCGCCATCGATGGTATCGTCGAGCTGCTCGAAGGCAAGCCGAACGACCTTGCCGACGTCGTGCTCGATCTCGACGGCGTTCCCGAATTCAACCGCGGCGTCTACGACATTGCGCGCAAGATTCCGCCGGGCCAGACCCTGACCTATGGCGACATCGCCAAGCGCCTGGGCGGCGTGGAGTTGTCGCGCGACGTCGGCCAGGCGCTCGGGCGTAATCCCTGTCCGATCGTGGTGCCATGCCACCGCGTGCTCGCGGCGGGCAACAAGCCCGGCGGCTTCTCCGCCAATGGCGGCGTGGTGACGAAACTGAAGATGCTGGCGATCGAAGGTGCGGCCGTAAACCACACGCCGAGCCTGTTCGATTGAACTTTACCGCCCCCTGAAATTCGGCGTGCGCTTCTCGTTAAAGGCCAGCACGCCTTCGCGGCGGTCCTCGGTCGGGACCATGCGGTTATAGGCCTCGATCTCGAGCGCGAGGCCGTCCCGCAGCGACAGTTGCAGGCCGCGGTGGATCGACAGTTTGGCCTGGCGGGTCGAAATCGGGGCATTGCGGGCGATCCGCGCCGCGGTTGCCAGCGCCGCCGGCACCAGATCCGCAAGCGGAAATACCTCATTCACGAAACCCCAGGCGTGGGCCTCGGCCGCGGTAAACGGCTTACCGGTCAGGATCAACTCCTTGGCGCGGCGCTCGCCGACGGCGCGCGGCAGGGTTTGCGTGCCGCCGCCGCCCGGCATGATGCCGAGCGTCACCTCGGTCAGCGCAAAGCGCGCGGTGTTCGCGGCGTAGAGGAAATCGCAAGTACCCGCGATCTCGCAGCCGCCGCCATACGCCGCGCCGTTGATGGCGCCGATGATCGGGACCGGGCAGTCGATCAGCGCCCGCACCATCCGCTCGAAAATCACGTGCTGGCGGGTCCATGCCTCGTCGGTCATGCCGCGGCGCTCCTTCAGGTCGCCGCCGGCGCAGAAGGCCTTGTCGCCGGTACCCGTCAGGACGACGCAGCGCAGGCCTTTCGGATCGAGCGCGAAGTCCTCGAAGCAGCGCACCAGATCGCGCCCCATCTGGGTGTTGAGCGCGTTGGAAGCATCCGGCCGGTTCAGGCGCACGACCGTAACGTGCTCGTCGATCCGTTCGAGCGCGAGCGTTTCGAAATCAGGTGCTTCCGCGGCGTTGCTCATAGCGCCTCGCAGGAGAATCCATTGCCGGCGCGGCGAATTTTTCCCGTGGACGGGGAGGGGAAATGCGCCGTGCAGCACAGCGTGTCGGTGTCGCAATAGCGCTCCAGGAAGCCGCGCCGCGTTGCCGCCGCCTGCGCCTGGTCGACATCGAACTTCGCGGATAGTTCCGGATAGCGTGTCTGCAGCGGCGAATGCATCAGGTCGCCCGAAAACACCGCGTCGTCCTTGCCGCGGCCGAAGGTGAAGGCGACATGGCCGGGCGTGTGGCCCGGTGTCGGCAGGATGCGCGCGTGGTCGCCGATCGCGTAGTCGTCGCGCACGATCTCGGCGAGCTTCGCCTCTACCACCGGCAACACGCTGTCGGCGAACGGCGGCACGGGCGTCTTCGCATGCGTTTCGGTCCAATAGTCGAACTCGGTCTTGCCGAACACGTAGCGCGCTTTGGGGAAGGTCGGCACCCAGCGGCCGTTGTCGAGCCGCGTGTTCCAGCCGACATGGTCGACATGCAGATGCGTGCACATGACGTAGTCGATATCGCCGACGGACATCCCAGCGGCGGCCAGCGCCCGCATGTAAGTGTCGTCGGTCTTCATGTTCCATTTCGGCCGCTGCGGCCGTGGCTTGTCGTTGCCGATGCAGCTATCGACCAGGATGGTGTGATGCGGCGTCTTCACCACATAGGACTGAAAACACAGGATCAGCACGTCGTTGGCATCGAGCGCGCCGGCCTTCTGCATCCATCCCCGGTTCTCCGCCAGCAATTCCGGCGTCAGGCCCGGCAGCATCTCAAGCGCCGGCAGGAAGGTGGTTTCCTGCTCGATGATGCGGTGGATGGTGAGATCGCCGACGGTGAATTTCAGGCTCATGGTGCTTTCCTGCTTTCTTCCGGAATGAGGTCAGCGCATGCCGCCGTCTCGTCTCTCGTTGCTTACGCCGGCGGCGGTACCGAGACCTTCACCGAGGGCCGCTCGAGCATGCGCTGATGGAAGGCATCGAGCTTCGGATAGGCCTTGCGCCAGCCGCAATCGGCAAAACGAAAATCGGCGTAGCCGAGCACGCAAACAAGGCCGATCTGTGCGATGTTGAACGGCCCGGACAAAACGTCAGGCTTGTTCTCGAAATGCGCCATGCCGGTCCACGCCCGGTTCCAGTGATCGTCGGACCACGCTTTCCACCGCAGCGGCTCCGGGCGCACCATGGATTCGTAGCGGCACAACAGCATGGAATCGAGCATGCCCTGCAGCAGGGAATGGTCGCTCTTGACCTTCCAGCGCTCGGGGCCCGAGGCCGGGATCAGCTTGCCGCCGCCGGCGAGCTCGTCGAGATACTCGACGATGACATAGGAATCGAGGATGACGTCGCCATGGTCGAGGATCAGCACCGGCAGCTTCTTCAGCGGCGTGATTTTCGAATATTCCTCATTCGGCTGGCCCGGTGCGACGGTGGCGGGCACGAGTTCGATCTTGTCAATCAGGCCGGTCTCGATCGCGGCGATGCGCACCTTGCGGGCGAACGGCGAGGCGGGCGAGTAGGTGAGTTTCATTTCTTGTTGTTCCTTCGATGTTTTCTCCGTCATGGCCGGGCTTGTCCCGGCCATCCACGTCTTTCTCGTGGTAGAAAAGTAAGACGTGGATGCCCGGCACAAGGCCGGGCATGACGAATTAGCTCATGCCATTCTCTACGCCGCGATGATTTCCTGGCGCTGCTCGCCGAGGCCTTCGATGCCGAGCGTGACGACGTCGCCGACA